>CBFDAN010000043.1:0-10310 GCA_965602815.1 uncultured bacterium | reverse complement strand
CGTTCCCCGCCTTCTTCATCCGGAGGCCTCGTTCGACAATCTGTCGATGGTCGGCCGCCATGTGGATGCCGCTCTCGTAGCCGAGGAAGTCGGGTGCGTGCAGCAGGTAGACATGGAGCACATGGCTCTCGATCCACTCGCCGCAGTAGATGAGTCGGCGCAGTTCACGCAAGGATCCACCGACGGATACCCCGAAGGCGTCCTCCATCGCATGGACCGAACTCATCTGATACGCGATCGGGCAGATCCCGCAGATGCGAGCAGTGATGTCGGGCGCGTCGGAGTATGGGCGGCCCCGCAGGAACGCTTCGAAGAACCGGGGCGGCTCGAAGATCGAGAATTCGACGTCCTCGATCTGATCGTCGACGACCTTCACTCGCATCGAACCTTCACCTTCGACCCGTGCCAGATACTCGACGGAGATCTCTCTCGCGGTCGTCATCGCGCCCCTCCGATCTCAATCGATGCCTCTCGACGGTCGCTCTCCAGCCGGAACGCCGCGGACCACGCGTTGAATCCGCGGAGTGCGTCGACGATCTGGCGATCTGACATGCCCATCACCTGCCACTGGTCAGCGAGCGACGCCGCGTTCGCACTCTCCATCGGCCCGAAGCACCCGTAGCAGCCACGGTCGTACGTCGGGCACAGGGCACGGCATCCAGCCTGGGTGATTGGACCGAGACACGGCGTGCCATGCGACACCATCACACACGGATTGCCCCTGGCCTTGCATTCGACGCACACGCTGTAGGTCGGAATGTTCGGCCTGCGGCCCTGGAGGAACGCCACCAGTACCTCGAGCAATTGGTACTTCGAGATTGGGCAGCCGCGCAGTTCGAAATCGACCGGGACGTAGTCGGCGATCGGTGTCGACTCCTGCAGTGTGTCGATGAACTCGGGGTGGGCGTACACGTAGGCGCTGAAGTCGTCGACGTCCTTCCAGTTCCGCAACGCTTGGATCCCACCGGCGGTTGCACAAGCACCGATTGTGATGAGCACCGTCGTCTCGTCGCGAATCTGCTTGATCCTCTCAGCATCGTGCGGGGTCGTAATGGATCCCTCGACGAGGGTCACGTCGTACGGCGGAGGCAGGACCTCGCGGGAGGCCTCCATGAAGTTGGCGATCTGCACAACACCGGTAACCGCGAGCAACTCGTCCTCGAGGTCGAGCAGACTCAGCTGACACCCGTCACAGGATGCGAATTTGTGAACAGCGAGTTTCGGCAGCGCCATTTCAGACCTCCCGGATCCAGCAGGATTCGGCCATCTGCGCACAGGTCATCACCGGGCCGTCTTTGCAGACAAAGAAACGCTCGAGTTGGCAATGGCCGCACAACCCGATCCCGCATTTCATGTTGCGCTCCATCGAGACGTAGAGACGATCATTTGTGAGTCCCTTCCGCTCGAGCGCCTGGATCGTGAAGCGCATCATCACCTCTGGCCCGCAGACGTACGCCAGCGCTGTCTCCCCGTCGAACGAGGAGCGGCCGATCAGCGACGTAACAACACCAACCGGACCGCGCCACGCGTCGTCACCGTGATCCACCGTCACCAAGACCTCAAGGTCGAAGCGACCGCGCCACTCGGAAATCTGCGAAGCGAACAACAGCTCACCCGGCGAACGGGACCCATACATCAACGTCACGTTCGCGTAGCGGTCCCGATGATTGAGAACGTCGAACACGACTGGTCGCAGCGGAGCAAGCCCCACGCCACCCGCAATGATGAGCACGTCCCGTCCTTCGGCCACCGAGGTGTCCCAATCGGTCCCGAACGGTCCTCGGACACCAACGAAGTCACCCTGTTTCAAACCGACGAGGGCGTCGGTGACGGCACCAACCGCCCTGATCGTCTGGACGATCTTCGTCGGATCGCTGGGATCGCCGCTGATCGAGATCGGGACTTCGCCGATACCGAACGCATAGAGCATCGTGTATTGCCCGGGAAGGAAGCTCCAATCGTCCCTCGGTGGCTCGATCTCGAGCGTGTACGTGTCTTGCAGTTCTTGCTTCACACTGAGGATCCGGCAGGGCACCGGACTCATCACGGGGGCGGCGGGTTTAGCGGAAAGTTGAGTAGACATCGAGCAGTTGAATCCTGAGTGCTTGCATGCGGGTGACGATGACCTCGGTGAATCGCTTCAGCAGCTCGTACCCCAGCTCGGGGTCCGCCAGTGAGATCTTCTTCAGCTGCGGTCCGTCGAATTGGACTGCCGTCACCTCGCTCTGAACGTTTGCGTCGAAGCTCCACCGATAGGGCGGGTACATCCACGACCAGCCGACAAAGTCGCCGCGGTGGAGCGTTTGGATGGTCTTCGCACCGTGTTCCTGGGTCCGGAGCGAGAGCGCCACGTCCCCGTCGAGGATGAGATAGGCCCTTCTGGCCGGACCACCCTCGACGAAGATCACGCCCCCTTCATCGAATGAGACCAGCCTGGCCGCTTCTGCAACGGCCCGGATCTGCTCTTCGGTCATCCCGGCGAAGAACGGCTGATCCCTGACGACGTCGAATACTTCGCTCATTCGCCTGCCTCCTTGACGCTCGGCGTGCCGACAGCGACCCGGCGGGCATCCCGCTTGCGAATCACTGCCGCCTCCTTCGTGATATCGATACCCACTGGACACCAGGTGATGCAGCGACCGCACCCCACACATCCGATCGAACCGAATTGGTCCTGCCACGAAGCCAGCTTGTGGGTGAGCCACTGGCGATAGCGAGGACCGGTTGACGGTCGGACCGGACCTCCGTTGACATATGAAAACTCAAGGGTGAAGCACGAATCCCACGTCCGAATTCGCTCGGCCTCTGACCCGTCAAGTGACAAGTGATCCTCGATACTCGAACAGAAGCACGTCGGGCAGACCAGCGTGCAGTTGGTGCACGAGAGGCATCGCTTGGCGATCTCGTCCCAATAGGGGTTCTCGAGATTGCTCTGGAGGACTTCCTTCAACCCGTCGGTGTCGAGGTACCGTCCCATATGGTCGGCGGCCCGGACGACCATCCGGTGGGCGTTGACAAGCTCCTCGTCGAGGGCCTCTCTGTCGGTCAACCTCGACAGTACATCCGATCCCTCGGCGCTTCCGGCCTCAGCCAGGAAGATGTGCCGGTCTCCGTCGATGACCTCAGTCAGGGCAATGTCGTAGCCTTCGGAGACCCCCGGGCCGGTCCCAAGTGAGTCGCAGAAGCATGTCGGAGCCGGTTCGGTGCAGTTCACCGCGACCGTGAACGAACGGTTGCGGCGCTCGGTGTACAAGGAGTCGCCGGCGGTGAAATACACATCATCCTGGATCTTCAGAGCCGCGACCTCACAGGGCCGAGCCCCGAAGAAGGCGTACTTCGGTGGTTCCTCCGGTTCGACGGTCTCGAATCCGTCGTTGGAGCGAACGCCTTTCCAGAAGACCGCTCCCGGCGGAGTGGTGAACCTCCTGAACGACTGGGGACCGACGACATACCCAAAGAGGGCGCCGTCTCCTCGTTCCTCGAGCCGGTAGGTACCCGCCTCCTGCCGGTCTCGGAGTCCCACGGGGAGGTCTTCGGTCGAGGTGATTGAGTCGTACAGGATCGTTTGACCGCGAACGGTTGGTCCTACGACTTCGTAGCCTCGGTCGATAAGCACTTGGATGAGGGCGTCGACACCCTCACGGTCGATGACGCGTGATTCTTTCACTTCTCCATCCTGGAATGCTGCCGGACACGCTATGAAACGGCCTAGGTCGCATCTAGGGCCGGAAGCCTCGGGACGTTGGCCGTTCGGCCCTATCACAAACTCGATGGGCGCTACGACACCTGCCCGATAGCCTTCCTTTCGTGGATCCCGTACGACGCTTTGAACGACCCTCCCTCCGCAGGCCGCGCGCTGTCGTCGCCTTCGAGGGATGGAACGATGCCTGCGATGCCGCGTCGGGAGCGCTTCGTCATCTCCTCGAACGCTGGGGCGTCGATCGACCGTTCGCCGCAATCGAGCCTGAGGAGTTCTTCGACTTCCAGGAGCACCGTCCCTCGGTCTCGGTGCTCGACGGAACCGTCGAATCGATGACCTGGCCTGAGACCCGCTTCTACGCGATCACCCGGCCGGATTTGGATCATGACCTCGTCGTTGTCGTTGGAGACGAGCCGACGTTCCGGTGGAAGACCTTCGCCCGGACCGTAACGGCCGTCCTCGCCGACTGCGGTGTCGAGTCGGCCACGATGCTCGGCGCCTACATCGGTTCGGTGACACACTCAACGCCCGTGCCGCTGTCCGGCGTTGCGACCGATTTGTCGTATCTCGATGGCACCGGGCTACCACCGACCGATTACGAAGGCCCAACCGGGATCGTCGCGGTGCTCGGTGAGGCCTGCAAAGAGGCGGGCATCCAGGCCACGAGCATTTGGGCGGCGACCCCGCACTACCTCGCAGCAAATGCGAATCCGATGGCCATGCGAGCCCTGCTGCGCAAGGCAGGTCAGATCGTCGGCTTCGCCGGCGACAGCGACGAACTCCGCGCCCTTGAGGCCGAGTTCATTCTCCAGGTCGATGAGGCCGTCGCAGAGTCGGACGACCTCGCCGAGTATGTGCGAGAGATCGCCGAGAACGATCGGTCCCTCGACCCGGGCAGGAGTGGCGAGTTGTTCGACGAGATCGAACGCTTCCTCAAGGACGTCTAGATCCGCGTAGCCAGGGTTCTCCACCCCGTACACAACCCCGTATGCGGCACAGTCAGCCCGCGGAACGGCTGAGGACCGCTTCTCTGTGGATCCGAGGTTCGCCGATTCGTCGGAAGACGATCACCGCCCACGGTGACCGTGGGCGGTGATGAGAACTACTTCTTCGTCTTGTGGCGATTCGCCTTGATGCGCTTGCGGTACTTGTGCTTGCTCATCTTCTTCCGACGCTTCTTGATCAGCGAACCCATTCAGGAGACCTCATCTCAACGATTTCGGGGACCGGTTCCGGCGGCGGCGAGGCCAGGCCGGAGCCCATAAGGTTCGCGGAGGATAGGCCGTTACGCAAACAGGCGTCACTCCGATACCCCGTTCCGGCGGTTGCGGGCACTCCTAGACTCCCACGATGCGTCCGATCATTGGCGTCACGTCGCAGCCGAAATCGACAAAGGGTTCCTCCGGAGAGCTCGATTCGCATGTGATCGGCCACACCTACACCGATGCCGTGCTGCGAGCCGGCGGGCTCCCCGTCATCCTCTCTCCCGTCCCCAACGAGGACGTCTCCGCAATCGTCGACCGTCTCGACGGACTGCTCATCTCCGGGGGCGGTGACGTCGAGCCGCGACGCTACGGCGAGGAACCACATCCATCGGTCCGTGAAACCGACGCGGCTCGAGATGAGTTCGAGATCGCGCTCACCAGCGAGGCGCAGGCACGTCACCTCCCGGTACTGGCCATCTGCAGGGGCCTCCAGATCGTGAATGTGGCGCTCGGCGGCACGCTGATCCAGGACATACCTTCAACGCTCGGTTCGATCGACCACACAGTCATCGGACATGCCGTCTACGACGGTCATCAGCCGGTCACCGTCGAGAGCAGCTCGCTCATCGCCAAAGCGACCGGCAGCACCGATCTGATGGTGAACTCCATCCATCACCAGGCGGTCAAGGACCTCGCACCGGGCTTCCGGGCCGTCGCGTGGGCGAACGATGGTGTCATCGAAGGCATCGAACACGAGGATGACGACTGGCCGCTCCTCGCTGTGCAGTGGCACCCCGAATACCTCAGTCACAACTCCGACGAGGCTTCCCATCGGTTGTTCGAAGGCTTCATCGACTCGGTGCGCCTAGCCTGAAAGAGCCCACGGGGACCAACCTCGGCCAGACGCTGGACTACCGGAGCCCCTCGTAGTCGACGAGAAGTCCGCGAACCACTCCGGTACCAGCGAGCGCCGCTTCAAGGGCAGTGATCACAGCCACCTGTGTCTCCGCCGTCGCCAAGGCGAGCGTTGAAGGGCCCGCCCCGGACCAGGCAGCGTGAAGGGCTCCCGCCGACCGGGCGGCGTCGATCATCGCCGTCGTGATCGGCGACAGTGGCCCTCTGGCTTCCTCGTGAAACTCATCCCCCGCTGCCGCAGCAAATGCAGACGGATCGCCCGTTCGGAGTCCCTCGACGAGCAAAACTGCCCGACCGACGTTGCGAGAGGCCGCGGCCATCGGCACTTCGTTCGGCACCGCGCGGCGGGCGCGCCGGGTTGCAAGCCTGGCCTCCGGTATGCCGACGATCGGGAGAAGATCGGGGTTCATCTCGAGTCGATGAGGTCCGTCCGAACCCACCGCCATGAGGCCGCCGAACACGGCCGGCGCGGCGTTGTCACCATGTCCCTCGATCCCTGCGATGAGTTCGTAGATCGCCTCACGTTCGGGTTCACCTCCTACCGCCCGCACCGCCGCAGTTGCAGCCGCGGCCGTCACAGCCGACGAAGACCCGAGGCCGCGGGTTCTAGGAATCGTGTTGTCGACGGAAAGGGCCATCGGGCGGTTGACGGCGGCCATCACGGCACCGAACAGCATGTCTCGTGGCGCCAGATCGACGGGACCGTCTCCATCGTCAACCGACATCCGCTCTGCGGGCGCGGCCTCAACGACACACCGCAGATCGAGGGCCAAGCCGAGCACATCGAATCCTGGCCCGAGGTTGCCGGACGATGCCGGAGCGGAGGCCGAAGCGGGGGATGTCATCGGTTGACCGGTTCGATGAAGATACGCGTTGCCTGGGGCACGGCTTCGGTGATCTTGCCCTCGATCGCGACAATCGCTGACTCGATCAGCTCTCCATCAATGCCGTCGTCGAACTCGATGTCCATCGTGACGAGAATCTCGTCCGGAGCGAGCTGCATCGTGAGGAGACGGTCAACGGTTCGAGCCTCACCAACCGACAACGCCGCCGCCCGGATCTTCGCTCGCTCCTCCCTGGTTGCCGATTCCCCGATCAGGAGGGACTTCATCTCCACGGCGAGCACCCATGCGACTGCCGCGAGCAACAGGCCGATCAGCACCGAAGCAACACCGTCCCAAACCGCATCTTCGGCCAACTTGGCGGTGATCAGGCCGGCGGCAGCGATGGCGAGGCCCACAATCGCCGCGCTGTCCTCGAACAAGACCACCAGAAGCGAGGGGTCCTTCGACTCCTTGATGGTCTTGCGGAACGTACGACCCGCTCGCTGACGATTGAACTCCTTGAGGGCCGGTCGTAACGCGATCAGCCCTTCGAAGATTGCAGCGATGGCGAGAACGCCCAGCGAAAGCCAGAATCCCTCGCCGCCGTGGCCGTGAGGGTCACGGATCTTCCCTACCCCGGAGACGATCGACAGCACCGAGCCGCCGACGAAGAGGAACACGGCGACCATGAAGCTCCAGAAGTAGATCTCCTTGCCGCGCCCGTAGGGGTGCTGCACGCTGGCGTCGTACCGAGAAGCGGCATGCCCGCGGAGCAGGAACAGCTGGTTGCCCGAATCTGCGACCGAGTGGATAGCTTCCGATAGCATCGCACTGCTGCCTGAGATCCCCGCTGCGATAAACTTCGTGATCGCAATCCCGGCGTTCGCGATGAGCGCGAGAATGACGAGCCGCTTCGATTCCGTTGCCATGGGACGGGAGCGTAGTGTCGGATCCGCCCTCGAACGCTTCGGCCGGTCGCCGAGCGCCGTCAGTCTCGCGTCATGATGTCGGACAGACCCTCACTGAACGGCGACCTCGACCCGAGTAGATCGGAAGCCGGTCCCACGCTTCGCTTCCCGAACCTCTCCCGGAGGTCGTCCACGGCTGCGTCGAGCGACTGGAGCTCCAACTCACGCGGGCTCCCGCCGATGCAGTCGTCGTCAAAGAGCGGGAGTTCGAGTTGGAGCGGCGAAGCCGGCACGAGGTGCGACATCGAGATGCCGAGGAGACTGAATCCGCGGTCTGGGAATTCGTCGAGCACCCCAGTCGTGAGATCGAGTGCGGTCCGATAGAGCACCGCGCTCGACGCCGTCGCTGTGCCCATCGTGGTGGCTCTCGTAATCGACTGGAAGTCGCGAAACCGGGCTCGGACGGTGAGGGTGCGCCCCGCCCGGCCCCCGCGTCGCAGCCGCGCACCAACGCGCGAGGCAAGCCTCGAAAGAACCCCGCGCACGTACGCCGGATCCCGGTGGTCGCCGCCGAACGCCCGTTGAGCCCCGACCGATGACGATCGCCGACTCGGAACGACTCCTCTCGGGTCGCGATTCCAGGCGAGGGCGTGCAGGTGATGAGCCCGGTGCGGTCCGACGCGGGTTGCCAGGAGAGAGACCGGCGCCTCCGCCAGTTCACCGATCAACGAGATCCCGAGATCGGCGAGCTGAGCGAGCGTCACCCGCCCCACGCCCCAGAGGTGCCCAACCGGCAGTGCGTGGAGGAAGTCGAGCTCCGTCCCCGGCGTGACGATGAGGGAGCCGTCCGGCTTCGCCACACGGCTTGCGATCTTGGCCAGGAATTTCGTTTGCGCCCCCCCAACGGATACCGGCAGGCGGGTCTCCGCTCGCACGCGGCGTCTGATCCCTTCCGCGATCGTGGCCGGCGGCCCGAACAGGTGAACGGCGCCCCCGACGTCGATGAATGCCTCATCGATCGAGATCGGCTCAACAAGCGGGCTGAAGTCCCGAAAGACATCGAAGACTCGGGCGCTAAAGTCCACGTAGTCACCGAAGGCGCCATCAACCACGATGAGGCCGGGACAGAGTCTCCTGGCCTCCCCGATTCGCATCGCACCACGGACGCCCATCGCCCTGGCCTCATACGTGGCCGAGAGTACGACCCCGCCACCCACGGCGACCGGCTTGCCGACCAGGTCCGGACGGCTTAGCAAGACCACCGATGCGTAGAACGCGTCGAGGTCGGCGTGGAGGATGGTGGCCTCGCCTGCGGTGGGCACGGTCCCATTCTCCCACTCACATGTGACAGAATCAGCCGCATGTCTCCACAATTTGATGCCATCGGAGTCGTCGTCTCCGATATGGCGTCGGCGGTTGCGTTCTACCGTCTCCTCGGTCTCTCGTTCCCCGAGGGCGCAGAGGTCGAGGGCCACGTCGAAGCTGAGCTCCCCGGCGGCACCCGGCTGATGTTCGACACAGAGGACGTGGTCCGCTCATTCGATCCGACATTTCACCCGCCGTCGAGCGCGGGACGTATCGGCCTTGCATTCGTGTGTGAGAGTCCGGCCGAAGTTGACCGGGTGTTCGATGCTGTGTGCGAAGCCGGGTACCAGGCTGAGCGCGCTCCCTTCGATGCGTTCTGGGGCCAGCGCTATGCCACGGTGCTCGATCCGGATGGGAATGGTATTGACCTCTTCGCACCGCTCGAGGGGTAGCAGCGCGAGTCGCCAGACGCTGGGCGCCACCCGGCAGAGCCGTTGCAGACCTCATCTTCCGGGTCTGGCCCCCAGGGCCCCCTGCGGATTCGCGGAGCGAATCCGCGTCCCCCCGTCTGGTGGCCGGGGGGACAGATTTCACACGGAGACGAGTTCCTGGGTTGACGTGTCGTCGGTGATTTGTTCGTGTGTGATAGGAGCCTCGAGCTTTGCCCGCTGTGGACGGCGCACGATCCAGATCGCCGCGGCAATCAACGCCGCGACAAGGCCGATGATCACAAACACGTGAAGGTTGCTGGCGAAGAGGATTGCGCTGCTCCGGCGGAGCGGGGACCCGCCGGCGTCGGGATCGAGCACCCATCCACCAAACCGGAAGAGCATGGCGAAAGAGAGCGCCGAGAAGGCGATCCGCGTGGCGAGACCCCGCGCCATGGGCCACCGTTCTTCGGAGATCGCGATCGCAATCGACCCAAAGAGCATCAGCATCCCGGCAGCAACAAGTACGCCGAGTGTCAATAGAGCCCTCGCTTGCTCGGTCACAACACCGACAGAGATGGCTTCGCCGGCATCCAACGCAACGGGGTCGAGAGCATCGACGGTGTCCTCGACCGAATCCGCCGGCACGTCGACGCCTTGCGCTGCGAGACCGGACACCACCTCAGGTACGAGCGGGGCGAGTGCTGACGCCACATCGATTGTCGTCTTGGACCCCGGCGGCGCCACCAGCGCTTCGACCACTTGGTCGATGAGCGCATCGACAGCTCCGAGTGCTTCCGGCCGGTTCTTGAGTTCGCCCAACACCCGGTCGGCGTCGACCGGACTGACACCATCGGTTGCTGCGAGTCCTTCACCGACCCAATCCCACACGCGTTCGGTCACCAACTCGGCGGACAGCGCCGCTTCGGTCGACCGGGTGATCGTGTTCTGGTCAATGGTCACGGCCCGGCCCCAGAGCCCGACAAGGAGCAGCGTCGTCGACAGCCCGAAGACCCACAGCACCC
>CBFDAN010000042.1:0-10329 GCA_965602815.1 uncultured bacterium | reverse complement strand
ACAACCAGCCCCCGCACTCGGCGAGGATCCTGTGTTGCCACTCCTACCGGGCACGTATTGGTCTCGCAGCGAAGAGCCTGAATGCAACCCAACGCCAGCATCATCGCCCGAGCCGCGTTGGTGAAATCGGCACCTTGCGCGATCCGGGCGGCGATCGCGCTGCCGCTGTCGATCTTCCCGGCCACCCCGATCTTCACCTTGTCGCGCAGTCCGGTGCCGACGAGAGCATTGTGAGTGAAGATGAGACCTTCGGTGAGCGGCATCCCAACATGGTCTTCGAATTCGAGTGGCGCCGCGCCTGTGCCACCTTCTCCTCCGTCGACGAGGATGAACTGCGGATGGATCCCGGTTTCGACCATCGCTTTGCAGATCCCCAGGAATTCCGTCGGCCTGCCGATGCACAGCTTGAAACCCGTTGGTTTCCCGCCGGACATGCGACGCAATTCGTCAACGAACGTCAGAAGTTCCTCCGGCGTCGAGAAGGCGGTGTGATGCGGAGGGGAAACACACTTCACTCCCTCCGGCACTCCTCGAATCCCCGCGATCTCAGCCGTGACCTTCGCTGCAGGCATCACACCTCCGAGCCCTGGTTTTGCCCCTTGCGACAGCTTGACCGAGACACACTTCACCTGATCGAGGTTCGACACTTCGGTGAACCTGTCAGGATCGAACTTCCCATCCGGGCTACGAGCCCCGAAGTAGCCGGTACCGATCTCCCACACCAAGTCTCCGCCTTGCTGGTGGTATTCGCTGAGACCACCTTCACCGGTGTCGTGTGCAAACTCGCCGCGCCTGGCGCCTTCGTTGAGAGCGACGATCGCATTCGAGCTCAACGACCCGAAGCTCATCGCTGAGACGTTGAGCAGGGACATGTCATACGGCTTGCCGACGCCGTCACCGTCGAGACGGACCCGGAACTGACCGTCGTATTGCGCCTTCGGTGCCAAGGAATGGCTGAACCACTCGTAGCCGGAGGCGTACACGTCGAGTTGCGTCCCGAACGGCTGCTCGCCGTGGGTGTCCTTGGCTCGCTGATACACCTGGCTCCGGTGGCTGCGATCGAACGGGCGCCCCTCAGTGTCTTGCTCCACGAAGTACTGCTGAATCTCCGGACGGAACTGCTCTCCGACCCACCGAAGCCGTCCGAACAGCGGGTAGTTCCGTCGGACAGAGTGGCGAGTCTGCACCGCGTCGACGATGCCGATGATGACCAGAATGCCGATGACGGCTGCCAGCCAACCGAAATCTCCGTGGACCCAGATGGTCAGAGCGATCGCTATCGCAAACAAGACGATGATGATCCCGATGGGTGTGAACTGCGGTCCCCTCACTCGTGCCTCCGGTCGTTGTGCGGCATCCGTTTAGCAGCGCCGTCTCACGTCTCGACCATAACCAGCCCTGCCGGAGTCAGGGGTATCGCGGTGGTCAGTCGGCAGGCGGCGTCCCATCCGCACGACGAAGGTACGCGGCGACGCCGTCATCCACTTCGAGGTAGATCCCGTCTCCCGAGAGACGCTCGTCGACACGAGCCGCGAGGAATTCGTCCCTGAGTTCGGTCCGGACCCGGGCCATCGAGAAACCGATCCCGAGGTCGTCCAATTCGTCGAGGACCTCGAGCAGTATCTGCGCCCCGGTGGAGTCGATGTCGTACATCGACTCCGCATCGAACAGAACCTCCAGAACGGGAGTATCCGCATCTTCGATTGCGGCGGTGATGTCGTCCCGAAGCAACGCAGCATTGGCGAAGAAGAGCGGAGCGTCGAAGCGGTAGATGAGCAGGCCGGGGAAGGTCTCGGCATCGGGGTGATCGGCAATATCACGGTAGGTATCGGACCCCGGAACCCGGCCGAGGAAGGCTGTGCTGGGTGACGCGGCTCGCAACACGACGGCAAGCAGGGAGAGTCCAACGGCAACCAGAATGCCGACGAGCATGCCGAGGGTCAGCACGGCAACGATCGTCGCAGCCGCCATCCAGAACTCAATCTTGCGATAGTGCCAGAGCGCCTTGAACTCCGCCGGGTCAAGGAGGCCAAATCCTGCGACGATCACGATTCCCGCAAGCGTGGCCGTCGGCAAGTATGCAAACACCGGCGCGAGGAAGAGCAACGTCAGCAAGACGAACACGGCGGCCCAGAGATTCGAGACCTGTGTCTTGGATCCAGCATCGCTGAGAACGAAGCTGCGAGACTGGCTCCCGTTGACCGGGAAACCGGCGAGAAGACCGGCGCCGATGTTGGCAACACCGATCCCGAAGAACTCACGGTCGGCATCGAGGCGATACTTGTTCATCACCGAGAGCGATCGAGCCGTCAGCACGCTGTCTGGATAGACAAGCAACGCAATGGCGAATGCGGGACCGATCAGGCTGAAGAAGATGTCGAGCGACACGGAGGGAATGCCCGGCACCGGGATACCCGAAGGAAACTCGCCGACGACCGCCACATCGAGATCGAAAACGGCGACAGCCGCGGTTGTGAGGACCACCGCGACCAACGCACCCGGGATTGCCTTCATCAAACGCTTCATCGCCACCACGATGCCTATGGTCACGAGACCGATTACCAGCGTCAGTACATCTGTCTGGTCGAGGTTGCGGATGATCGCACCGGCCTCCGTCAGGTACAGGCTGGCGTCGATATCGATCCCGAAAAGGTCGGCGAGCTGACTGACGATGATCAGGATCCCGGATCCGAATACGTATCCAGCGAGGATCGGCCGCGAGAAGAAGTCGGCGATCCGGCCAAGTCGGAAGATCCCACCGATCAGCAAGACCAACCCGACGAGGATCGCGAGCATCGCCGCCATCTCGACATACTCCTCGGACCCGGCCGTCGCTCGCGGCACGAGGATGGTGGCGACCATGATCGCCACCGTGGATTCGGGTCCGACATTGAGCTCACGGCTCGAACCCCACAACCAGTACAACAACAACGCGCCAATCGCGGCGTACAGACCGTTCACCGTGGGCATTCCCGCGAGCGACGAATAGCCCAGTGCCTGGGGCACCAGCATCGCCCACACGGTCAAGCCCGCGAGGAAGTCGGGCCGGAACCACGAACCCTGGTACGAACCCAGCATCGCGATGCCGGGAACAAATCGACCGAAACCGCTCGACTCGGTCTTCTTGCCGTCGTGCTCGGTCGTCATTGCGACGTGCTCCCCATGAGTGGTGCCTGTCTCGCGTTCGAGTCGGCCGGGACGCTAGCACGGGGATTCGCCCCAACCCCGGCGTGCGACGGCGCGGGAGGCGGGACCCTCCCCCTGCGACTCAACTCCGAAGGTGGCATACTCGGCGGGTGACCAACACCCCTCGGCGCGAACGGCTCCGATCCATCGAATCCGCCGCGATTGCGGGTGTTGTCTACGCGGTGCTCACCCTGATCTCTCTCATCCTCTTCCGAGGACTTCCGGACCTGAAACTCTCGGACGATGCGATCGCCGCTTGGTTCAACGACACCGCAAATCACTCCACGCTTGTGATCGCCTTGAACCTTGTGTCGATCGCCTCCGTTGCGTTCCTCTGGTTCGTCGCCGTCATCCGACGCCGCATCGGAGAAAAGGAGGATCGGTTCTTCGCAACCGTCTTCCTCGGCGCGTCAACCCTCTACCTCGTCACCTATATCGCCGGAGCGGTCGCCCTTGCTGCACCTGCGGTTGCAGCGTCAGTATTTGAAGGCGCTGCCGTTGACCAAGCGACCGTAAGTCTGACCATTGGTACCGCGAACGCGATGCTGCTGATCATCGGTCCGCGTATGCAAGCTCTCATCATGTTCACCACTTCAACGCTTGTCCTCCGCACCGGTGTCATGCCGCGCTGGCTTGCCTACATCGGATACGCGACCGGAGTCGTCCTCTTCCTCTTCCCCCTCGTCTACCAACCCCTGGGCATCGTCTTCCCGCTCTGGGTATTGGTCGTGAGTATCACCATCGGTCTCACCCGCCCCCAGCACGAAAGCTGAGCACACCGGTGTCCCGATCAGCGCCGACCCCCGGCATGGCGCCTACAGAGCCCAGGGGGAGGCGTATCAGCAACCCGAAGGATCGCGCGACGTTGACGACCTGAGATTTCCAGGCAGTCGGACCCCCGAAGATGCGGCCGCGGCGGCGCTTGCCGCCCGATCAGTTTTTGGCGGAGTCCACGGCCGGCGGTCTAGCTACTGCCTCATCGGCGAAAGCCACTCTCGCCTGATCAAGGGTTTGGCTGAGGCGTTCGTCGTCCGGTGACCGGTCGATCGCCACGTTGACGGCGTCGCGGAAGAGCGCGTTGCCGAGGAGCATCGTCACAACAGCGGCGGAGGCCGTTCTCGGGTCGCTGTGGCCGCGTTCAGCGAACATGCGTGCGAGGCGCCCGAGGAACGGGTCACCGGCAAGGTCGGCAAAAGACCTTCCCTCGAGTACGAGCCAGGCAATGAGTCGCGGGAAAGCCGGGTGTTCGGCGATCATGCGGCTCGTGGCCGTCGACAGAGCGCCGACATCACCCTCCTCCGCCACTGCCGCGTCGATTTCCGCAGACAGCGATCGCACGGTGGCAAGAACGATGTCGTCCTTTGACGTGAAATAGAAGTAGAGAATACTCGTAGTCACGCCGGCCTCAGCAGCTATCTGCCGCACGGTGAAGGACGACGGCTGGCCTGATGCGCAGAGCCGCTCGGTCGCTGCAATCACCGCAGCGGTGACGCCTTCGCGCCCGGCAGGCGCCGGGCTGTTGCTGCTCTGTGATGCGGTCATTGCAGCTGTCTCATTCTGCCTTCGCGGCATCGATGGTACCGAGCCGATTGCCGCCGCTCGAGCTCCTGCCCTGGGATCCATGATAGGTACCCGCTGTATCCACGAACGATTGAGACTCAGTTGATCGCGCGTTCAACGCGGTGCTAAGGTCGAACTAGTCACTCTCCCTGTTTTCCTGGAGGATCCGCATGCCCGACGCGACGCCCGGACCGCTCGTTCACGACGCCGAGTACTACGTTCTTTTCGACCAGCACGGCGATGCGTGGGCCGCAGAGGACCACGAACTCGACGCGAAGCTAGTCGACCTCGAGGAGAAGTTCGGCACGAAACCGAACTTCATTCACATCATGTGGGACGACATGGCTTTTGGTGACGCCGGCATCCCCGCCCTGAACAAGGTACGCGGTTTCGACACGCCGAATAGCAACCGGATGGCTGCCGAAGGCGCCTTGTATACGCGCTACTACACCGAGGCAGCCTGCACGCCGAGCCGGGCCGCGTGTATGACGGGTCGGTACGCCGTACGTTCCGGCATGTACAACGTAGCGTTCCCGATTGAAGCGGCCGGCCTTGCAGGCGAAGAGGTGACAATCGCCGACGTGCTCTCGGATGCCGGCTACGCAACCGCTTTCTATGGCAAGTGGCATCTCGGTGATATCGAAGAGAGCTACCCGACGAACCAAGGCTTCGACGAGACGCTCTTTATGCCATACAACCAGGTGCTCAGCCTCTGGAACCAGGTAGGCGAGGGAGCGAACGCCGTCCAAGGTGTGATGAAGGGCATGCTTCCCGACGACCCTTATGCCGTAGACAAGAACTTCGGTCCGTCCGATTGGATCATGTCGATGGAGGGCACCAAGGACGGAGAGATGCTCGAGTGGAAGTCGAGCTCCCTCCCGGACTACAACGACATCGACCCCGAGTGCGAGAAGCGCACGCTTGCGTTCATCGAAAAGAACGCGGCAGAGAAGAACCCCTTCTACGTCGCCTACTGGCCGGCCATGACGGCCTTCATCCCGAATCCGAAGAAGAAGACCGTCGCACGGTCCCTTCTCGGCGACGGTTTCACCCAGGTCGATGCCTTCCTTGGTGAGTTGATGGATACGCTCAAGCGACTCGGCATCGCCGAGAACACAGTGATTGTCGCGCACGGTGACAACGGCCCGATGGTTCACAACCCACCGCCCGGTCTCGGAATGGCTGAGACCGTCTTCCGCGGCGGGAAGAGCGACTACTGGGAGGGTGGCATCCGCGTCGCGGCGTTCGCATGGTGGCCCGGCATGATCCAAGCCGGATCGATCGTCGGCGACATGTTCCACGAAATGGACCTATATCCGACCTTCGCGCGCCTCGCCGGTGCGACCGGGGGGATACCCACCGACCGAATCATCGACGGGATAGACCAGACCGCGTTGCTGCTCAAAGGTGATACCAACGGGCGCCGCGACTACAACTTCGTGTACACCGGCAACATCCTGGCGGCAAGCATCAAGGGTCGATTCAAGAGAGTCTGGGTCGGGGATCATCCGGGACTCCCGGGCTCCGCGTTCTATGACCTCTACAACGACCCGCGTGAGGTGAATCCGGCTCTGGTCCCCTTCCTGGGAACCAGCAGTTCGTTCACAACGATGCGCAAACGTCATGAGATCTGGAAGCAGAAGTATCCCGATCGCCCGACCAAGCGCGGTGCACCATTCACGGGGATTGCAAATGCTCGAGAGGAGACAAGGGCCCTGTCGAATCCACCTGTGGATCTCGACAAACTCCCGTTCGATCCGCTCGAGTACATGAACTTCGAACTCCCGTGGGACGGTCTCGACGCCGACTGAAAGTCGGCTCCGACCCTTCGCCGAAATACCGAAGGGTGCCGGCTGACGCAAGCGTCGGGTACCCATGACCAATAGAGAAGGAAATCTGTAGTGCCATTGTTCGACATCTTCTGGACCATGCTTTGGTTCTTCATGTTCGTGATCTGGATCTGGCTCCTCATCGCGATCTTCGCGGACATCTTCCGCAGCGACATCTCTGGATGGGGCAAGGCCGCATGGACCATCTTCGTGATACTCGTTCCGCTGCTCGGCGTGCTCGTGTACCTGGTCGCAAACGGCGACAAGATGAGAGAGCGGTCGGAGAATCAGGCTGCTGAAGCGAAGGCGGCTCAAGACAACTACATCAAGAGCGTCGCGGACACCGGTGACAACACCGCAGACCAGCTCGCGACGCTCGCGAATCTCCACGATTCGGGTGCGTTGACCGACGAAGAGTTTGCGTCCCAGAAGGCGAAGCTCCTCTCCTGAGGCAAGATGTCGAGCGGAACCATCGAGGAGGCGCGCGATGATCTGGACGATCCACGCGACCGTCCTCACATCGGATAGGGTCCTGCAAGGTGCCGTCGACAACGGGACTGCATGTGCGTTTGTCCGTACAGTTGACATCGTGCCGGTTGGGATGAGGCCCACCGTTGCCGCGGCGAAGCCGAACGGAACGCAGTGAGCGGATACGATGGATCCGCGGTGGACGCGTTCGATTTCCATCACTCGATGCTCGCGGACGAGGTCAGAACGTCTTTTTTCATGGAGGCGACCTTTGCGACGGTCAAAGCTGGAGACGTAGTCGTTGACATCGGCTCAGGAACCGGCGTGCTCTCTCTGTTCGCCGTTAGGGCCGGCGCGTCCCGTGTCTATGCGATCGAACGCGAACCAGTTATCAACGTTGCCCGCGAGATTGCCGCCAACAATGGGATGCTGGATTCGATCGTCTTCATCGAAGGGTCATCACGCGATGTCGAGATTCCGGAGCGGGCCGACGTTCTCATCACCGAGACGATCGGCAATATCGGCTTCGACGAAGGCATCATCACCTGGGTCGCCGACGCGAAGGAACGGTTCCTCAAGCCGGATGCAGCAATCCTTCCGCGGCGGGTGGATGTTGTTGCGTGTTTGGTGAGTGTTCCGCGGGACTATCGACCTGTTGAACGGTGGTCGCAGCCACTCATGACACTGGACTTCACGCCGTTGAGCCGGATCGTGCGGAACAACGTGCTGTGGACGGATCTGAGTCCAGCGGCTATCACCACCCAGCCGGCTGTCGTTTTCGGTACCGACTTCTCGACCGAGCCGCAATCGCTATCGGGGACCGTCCATGTCGAGGCTCTCAACGAGGCTATCGTCCACGGAATCGGGCTCTGGTTCCGATCGAGTCTGGCGACGGGCATTTCCATCACAAATGCACCTCCAAACGCGGTTCCCAGCTGGGAACATGGGTTTCTGCCACTCAACGAACCCATCGAGGTGTACGCAGGCGAGGCGATCCATTTCGAGGTCTCCTCAACAGCAAGCGGCGGCGAGTGGACATGGCAGGTTGGATCGGGGCCAACACACAGCACCGCTGACGGCGAACTAGCAGGGCGAAAGATCATGGAGAGGCTCGACTGAGTCACGACGAAGGGAGAAGCAATGCCGAGGATGGGTGGACGACCACGAAGAGCGCGACGGGTGAGACGCCGGAGAAGAAGGCGCAGAATCCTGCTCGTTGGCGGGCTCGTCGCATTTGGGGCTTACAAGTTCTCTACACGCGATGCCCAGCGCATCGAGGAGCACACGGGCGTGGATCCTGAGGAATTGGACGATGCCGAGCTCGAACAGGCGATGAGCGATCTGGACATCGAGCCGCAAACCGTAACGTCAGCGGATGCGGAAGAGGGCGCCGCGCCCGCTGGTGCTGCGGCGGCGCCAACTGGGGGTTCCGCTGCGTACGCAGAGGAGATCCAAAAGCTCGCTGCCCTTCGCGACCAAGGAGTTCTCACCGACGCGGAGTTCGATGCCGCGAAACAGAAGGTGCTCGGCCTCGACTGACGAGCCGAACCGGTGTCTCCGACAATCCACGAGATTCACCGGGCCTTGCGCAGATGGGATCGGAACTCGTTGAAGTTCCGATCCCGTTGCTCTCGTCTGCAAGCGCATCGCTGGGTTGTGATCGGCGTCGCGGCGACAGCCTGCGTCCGAACGAATACAGTTGTCCATGGCTTCCAAGCTGATCGGGGTTGTATCTCATGTACGAAACAAGAACCGAACACGGCCACCACAACGGTGCAGTGTTGCCGTTCGCCGCAACGAGTTCGAAGCGGTTCCTCATCCTCGTTGCGATCGATCTCGCGGTCTTCGCTGTTCTGCTTGCCATCCTGCAGTGGTCGGGCCACACCGGACCCCATCTGTCCCTGATCCCAACGTTGATTGCCGTCACCGCTACGAAGTTCTTCGGCAGCAAGAAGGACGAGGACTCGACGTTCGGTGACCACCCGGCTGTTCAGTTCACGTTCAAGGCTCTGGCAACCGGCGAACTCGAGGACGTCCACAAGATGGTCTCAGTGAACTTCTCGGCCTACGCCAACGGCTACCCCGTCGTTGATTCCTACGGTGGGAATGGGCCAGCCCAGTTTGCCGAAAACATCACATACTGGCGAACAGTAGTGCCGGACCTCGCCGTGGACGTCTACGACGAGGTCTTGCAGAAGGATCCCGACAAGACCGACGCCATCGCCGTACGTTTTGTGTTCACCGGGACATTGACGGCTCCAGACGTTGAACGCGAATTCGAAGTGGAAGGGGCCGCATTCATCAAGGTTGCGGACCACATGCTCTCAGAGTGGCGAGTAGTCGTTGACACGGCGTTCCTCGACGATCTCAGGTCGGCGGTGGGACAACCCCTGCCCTGACACCGCTCCTTCGGGCCACGACCGACGCGGTGACGGCGAAATCATGACGGAAGAGACCGTTGCCGGTGGATGACAGTCCGCGGGAGAGCCACCCCGATGTGTGCCGATACTGGTGCGAATTCGGCGACGGACCAACGAAATCGGCCGACAGCGGCGGAACACTCCGACGAAATGGGAGACGGATCTGATGAATCGACTAGGAAGGCCCGTGGCCGTCGCGCTGCTGGCTATCGCGATGGCCGTCTTGGCGGTCGGGTGCAGCGAAGACGGAGAACCGGGCGGCAGTCTGGTGACCACGACGGCTTCGTCCGGCGAGGACCCTGGGGGCGAGGCACCTGAAACGACAACGACGGCTGAAGCTGCAACCACAACGAAGGCGCCGGACACGACCCAACCCGCGTCTAGCGGCGATTCGTCGAGTACTTCGGATGATTCTTCGAGCAATGCGATATGGATCGCGGTGGTTGCTGTGGTTGTGCTGGTCGCCGTGGGCGCTTGGATGATTGGTAGTGGGCGATCATCCGAGACAACAACCGAGGCAACAACAGGGACGGTACAACCGCCACCTCCTCCTGCACCGCCAGCCGACGAAGATGACGACAACAACCAGACGGAGGTGTAGTCGCACGACACACCCAACGATCGACTGGGTGTGGTGTCCTCCTACGTCGACGATGGTGACATGAGGGTCTCTGTCAGCATCGACGTCCCTACGCCTTGCCGGATTAGTCGGGATACGGATAGCCGCCCGGTGCGCTGAGCGGTCTCACGGGTGTCAGACGAGAAGGGACCGGAACTCAGTGAGTTCCGGTCCCTTCTCAATTGGTCCCGCCTAAGTCGCGGCGCCGGTTGTCAGCGGGCGACGGTTCTCCGCCTGGCCCGCTTGG
>CBFDAN010000041.1:0-10387 GCA_965602815.1 uncultured bacterium | reverse complement strand
CCCGGCCCTCGGCAACCACCTCTCCTCCGGACAACATGACGAGACGGTCAGGGAACTGTCCAGCGATCGTCAGATCGTGCATGGCCGACAGCACGGTGAGGTCCCGCTGGCGGCGGAGGCGATCGACGAGCTCCAGGACCGCCTGCTGTTTCCCGATATCCAGCGCGGTGGTTGGCTCATCGAGGAGCAGAATCGGCGACTCCTGGGCCAGGGCACGAGCAACCACGACCCGTTGGAGCTCTCCGCCCGAGAGCGTCGTCACCTCTCGGTCCATGAACTCGGACAGACTGAGCGCGTCGAGGACGCCGGCGACGACGTTGAGATCGTGTCGCGACGGTCCAGTCACATCGCCGAGATACGGCGTTCTCCCGAGCAGCACGTAGTCGACGACGCGCATGCCGGGTGGAAGCACCGCATGCTGCGGCACAAGGGCAACGGAACGAGCAAGTTGGCGCCGCTTCACCACCGACGTCTTCCTTCCGCCGATTTCCACCGATCCTTCGAACGCCACTGCCCCCGTGATCGCCCGTAGGAGTGTCGTCTTGCCGGCACCGTTCGGACCGATGAGCCCGACCCACTCGCCTTTCTCGACGGCGAGATCGACCGAATCCAGAATCGTCGAGTCGCCGAACCGCACCCCGACGGCAATGAGTGCAAGGGCTGGCGTCACGACCCAAGCCCCCTTGACGATCGGAGGACCACTGCGAAGAACGGCGCGCCGAAGAATGCAGTGACCACCCCGATCGGGATCTCCGCGGGAGCCGAGATCGTCCTTGCGAGGAGGTCCGCCAGAATCAGAAATGTCGCACCAAGCACGACCGAGAGCGGCAACACGATGCGGTAGCTCGTACCGAACACGATTCGAATCGTGTGCGGCACGATGATGCCGACGAATCCAATGAGGCCCGACACCGCGACGACAGCGGCAGTGCCAAGCGTCGCCGCCAGCACGATCACGAGCCGCACACGGGTCGGATCGACGCCAAGCGTGACCGCCTCATCGTCACCGACGCTGAGTACGTCGAGGCGCCGCGCTCCCGCGAGCATCACGACCGTCGCCACGACAACGTATGGGAGGACCATCCAGACCTCCGTCCACCCAACCGTCGAAAGGCGCCCAAGGATCCAGCCGTAGACCTCGCGGAGCGTCTCCGCATTCCGCTGCTGCAGATAGGTCTGGATGGCGGTCAGGAACGCCGCCACTGCCACGCCGGCGAGGATCAGCGTGACCGCCGTCCGCCCCGCACGCACTGAGTACCCGATCGCGTATGTTGCCGCGACCCCTCCAATCCCTCCGAGGAACGCGAGCAGGGGAAGTGGTCCGAATGGCGTCGACGGGATCGATGGGCCGTATGCAATCGCGATCGTCGCCCCAAGACCGGCTCCGGCGGCCACACCGAGGAGGTAGGGGTCGGCCAGCGGGTTCCGGAACGACCCTTGATACGCGCCGCCCGCGACCGCCAGTGTCGCTCCAACGATCCCTCCAAGCACGATACGCGGCATCCGTAGATCCCACAGGATCGCTTCCTCCCGATCGGTGAGCCCCGAATCCAGATCAATGAAGGGCAGGCGGTCGATCAGCGATGCGACGACCGACGATGCGTCGAGGTGGACGGCACCCAGGAGTACGGCCACGAGGACCGCCGCGCCCAGGGCGGAAAGCGCCCCGGCAAACCACCACCAGGGGAGATGGCTCGGGCGGATCTCGTCGCCGGTCATCCGTTCTGCTGACCGTCGACCGCCACAGCGATCGCCTCGAAGAAATCAACGACCCGTGGACCCCACCGTGACGCGATGTCGTCATCGAGTTCGGAGATTGCACGGCTCTGAACGGCAGTCAGCAGATCCCACCCGGGTCGCCCCGCAACCGCCTCGCTGTCCTGGCCGCAGCATTTCGTGTCGGCTAGGAAGATCAAGGTCGGATTCTCAGCGAGGATGTGCTCGGGAGAGAGTTGGGGGTAGCCGTAGCCGTCCGGATCGGCTCCGTCCGCAATATTCGCGAGACCAAGCATCTCATAGAGCGTCCCAACAAACGTCGCAGCTGTCACCGTGTAGTAGTCGGGGCTCAGTTCGTGGTAGTACGTCGCACCATCGCCATCCGTGGTGCCGGCGATCTCGGCGATCTCGCTCCTCATCGACTCGACGAGTTCGGTCGCCTCGGCAACGTGCCCAGTTGCAGCCCCCACCTGCTCGATCTGAGCGTATGCCTCGTCGAGCGTCCAAGCGGCCGGGTGCATAACCACCGGGATGCCGAGCGCCTCGAATCCTGCCACGACCTCGCCGGGGTCGTACATGAGGATGACGAGGTCGGCCCCGTAGCCCGCTATGGCCTCGAGGTTCGGATCGAAGCCGGTCAAGTCGGTGGCCGGGGCCTCGCTCGGATAGTTGGATTGGTTGTCGACGGCAACCACCTGTTCCCCGGCGCCGATGGCGAACAGCACCTCGGTCGATGTCGGCGAGAGCGAGACAATGTGCTCCGGCCGTGCCGGGATCGTGACGGATCCGTTTGCCGTCTCGACGGTGACGGGAAACCCGGCTACGTCGGTGGCCGTTGTCGAAGGACTCGAGGTCGTCGACGGTCCTGCGGAGGACGCGGCTTCCGTCGCTGAGACGGGAGCAGGTGTTGTGGCCGGCGTCTCTGCCGTCGCGGATGAGGAACCGCATGCTGCGACAACGAGCGCTATTGCAGAAATTGCCGTCAGGGTCTTGGTGGACAAGAAAATGCTCCTCTCGCTGGAGGAGCCTTCTTGGTTGCGGCATGACCCCTCCTCCGAAGGTGCGTCGCACACCGGCGGGAAGGCGTCCTGGCTCATCCCCGAGGGGCTTCACAGTTGCGGGACAGCGCCGGATTCGCACCGGACTTCGCTTCGCGCTCGGCGCCCGGGCGGACCCGGGGTCGATCAGGGTAGCAACACGGGCGTCACCCGTCTCCCGTCACCGACAGGGCAATGAACGCAGCGACGTCGCTACGCTCCAGGACCATGAAACCGGTGCTCAACGTTGCTGTCTTTGCTGCTGCCGCGGCCGTCGCCGTGGCTCTCGTCGTCACCAGGCGACCGCGTCGGCCCTCGACTCCCGAGGGATCCTGGCAACCGGTCGATCCACCCGGCCGATGAGGATTGCTCTCGACCACACTTCCGAGATCGGTGTTCGGGCCGGGCGCCTCCTCCTCGGAGAACCAGATCTCGACAAGCTCGGAGTCGTTCGCCGAGACGTGAAGGACCGGGATCCGAGGCTTCTGCGCGTCGACCGCGTCACCGACTTCGATGCTGTGGTGACCGACGATCCCGAGTCGACGATCCTCGCTGAGGCAATCGCTGCCGAGGTCCCGTGTGTTCTCTGGGCCGACGAGTCCGATTCCGCGATCGAGTACGGCACCGTTCCAGTTCTCACCGGCGCCAACCTCGTCACCGGCATCGGCCGCAGCCTCGCCGGGAGGGAGAGCGAGGTCGCCGATCCGTCGGCCCAGGTCCTTTTCGCATGGACCGAACCAGGGAAGCCCCTTCGCAGCGGCGAACCCGTGACCTTCCCCGATCCGGTCGGCGCCCGATGGGGGGTTCGGCGCCGCATGACGAATCGCCGCCTTGAGGTCGCAGTGCCGGTTCCCAACGAGTGGGCCGGTATCGTCGTTCGCACAACAGCCGGCGCCGTGGTTAGCACGCTCGGCATCGCCGACCTTGCGACGCACCTGGAGGCGATTGCCCTCGCCGCCGGCGCCGTGGTTGCCGCAAGCGGTCTCGTACCATCCGGTCCTCACCAGCCCGAGGAGTTCGCTGGTGACTACCTCCTCGCTGCGCTGCGCATCGGGCTGGAGATCGCCTCGTTCACGTCGGCCGGTTGAGGTCGCGAACCTGTAGACCCTCGCCTGCGGTTGAATGTGCTCATGCGGGTGCTCGTCTTCCTCCTCAGCCTGATCGCGCTCTTCGCGACCGCCTGCACAAGCGGTGGCGCAACGGAGTCATCTGCTCCTTCCGCCGGATCTACCCCCACGACGTCTGCGGGCGCTCCCCCAAGTACGGAGCCGGCGTCCGACCGGACCCCCGCCCCCGAGTTCCCCGCCGGTCTCGACTGGCTCAACGTCGAGGATCCGCTCGATCTCGCCTCCCTCCGCGGCAAGGTCGTCCTGTTGGACTTCTGGACATACGGGTGCATCAACTGCATCCACATCATCCCCGACCTGAAACGCCTCGAAGCCGAGTTTCCCGACGAACTCGTCGTCATCGGCGTCCACTCGGCCAAGTTCGACAACGAGGGCAACACCGAAAACATCCGCGAGATCACCCAGCGCTACGACCTCCGTCACCCCGTGGTGAACGACGCCGAATTCGAAGTCTGGAATTCGTGGGGGGCGCGAGCCTGGCCGACCGTGGCCCTCATCGACCCGGCGGGCAACGCCGTCGGGGCGCACGCCGGAGAGGGCGTCTATCAGGTAGTCCAGCCGGTCATCTCTGCGCTCCTCACGGAGTTCGATGCCGCCGGTCAGATCGATCCAACACCAATCCCGCTCCTCCTCGAAGTGGACCTCTCCCCCGACACCGTCCTCTCCTATCCGGGGAAGGTCTACGCCGATCCCTCCTCCGATCGGCTCTTCATCGCCGACACCGGTCACCATCGAGTCATCGCAACAGACGACTTCGGGGTCGTGACCGCCGTCTTCGGATCGGGGAAGGAAGGCTTCGAGGATGGGCGAGACAGCGAGGCGTCCTTCTCCTCTCCACAAGGTCTAGTCGCCGACGGTGACACCCTGTACGTCGCGGACACCAACAATCATGCAATACGCAGCATCGACCTTGCGACGGGAGCCGTCACAACGTTGGCCGGAACCGGCAAACAAGGCTGGCCGCCCGTCGGCGGCCCCATCGACCAGGTCGTTCTCAACTCGCCGTGGGCACTGGAACTTGCAGGCGTAGAACTCTACGTTGCGAACGCGGGCACGCATCAGATCTGGACTATCAACCTGACCGCAGGCACGGCCGAGCCTTCGGCTGGCAGTGCCGCGGAGGGAACCGCCAACGGTCCCCTCCTCCAAGCCGAACTCGCCCAGCCATCGGGGCTGGCACTCGGAAGCGACGGCACCCTCTACTTCGCCGACTCCGAGTCCAGTTCGATCAGGAGCGCCGCCGTTGCGGAAGCAACTGGAGAGACCAGACTCGTTGCGGGTGGTGATGAAAACCTCTTCGAGTTTGGCGATCTCGACGGCATTGGGCCAGGCGCAAGGTTCCAGCATCCGCTCGGGATCGCCGACTACGCCGGCACGCTGCTCATTGCCGACACGTACAACTCGAAGATCAAGTCGGTGGATCCTGCAACCGGCGAGGCGATGACCCTGTTCGGCTCGGTACAGGGGTGGAGCGACGGGCTCGACCCCCAGTTCTACGAACCGGGCGGGCTCTCCGTAGACGGCGACCTCCTGTGGGTCGCCGACACGAACAACCACGTGATTCGAATGGTCGACCTCACCACGGGCGTCACCAGCACTCTCGTGCTTTCCGGCCTTGATGTCTTCTCTGTACCGTCGGATTCGGAGGCGTTCCCCGGAACGGTGGTGACGTTGCCGACCGTTTCGGCCGCGGCAGGGGCCGCTGAGCTCCTGCTTGATGTACGTCTCCCTGAGGGATACAAGGTCAACGACGACGCTTCCTCCTCGGTGACGTTGACCGATGATGGCGGTGTGTCGGAGTTCCCTGGCGGAGAACGCGTCGACGTGACCGGTACGACGTTCCCGCTCTCGATCCCACTCCAGCTCCGCGAGGGTCTCGGAATGATCACCGCCGACCTGGCGCTGGTGTGGTGTCGGAAGGACGCCGAGGGCCTCTGCCTGCTCGAACAGGCTCGTTTTGAGGTTCCCATCGACGTGGCGGCCACAGGACCGTCTGCCTCGATTCGCCTCCCGCTCGACCTCACCGCTCCCGAGGGGTAGCGATCAGGAGCCCTCGACCGTGGCGACCGGCTCGGTCTTCGTGGTATCAGCGTCCGCCGCCGTCGCGACCGGCTCGGTCTTCGTCGGGACGCCGGCACCGTTCCCCGGTGTGTGAACCGCCGGCCGCACCGGTGTGGTTCGCGGCGCAGGTACAAGGTAGGTCTCTTCCAACACGATCAGTTCGACGCCGCCGACAACGTCCGAGATCAGGTTGTACAGAACGGCGCCGAGCGTCATGAGTCCGGTCATCGTTGCGTACAGCACGATCGCAATGAGAAGCACAGCTCGGAAGTAGAGCTCGCCGTTGGCCGTGAAGACCAGAGAGAAGTTGTCGAAGAAGTCAGCAGCCTTCTCCGGGATGCCGCGCTGGACAGCGAGCGACCACGTGACCCACACCCCGAGAACGAACACAAGAGCCCCAATCGCGTTGAGCACGAGGGAGACCTTGAGAACCGTCCACGGGTCGATCTTGCGGATGACCCGTCGCACACGCCGAACAGCCATACAGCGAGTGTAGGAAGCGGCCCCGAATAGGCCGGGGGTTTGAGAGCTGCCATCCACCAGCAAGACCCTGTTGGCCGGCTGGAAGCTGGTAGCTCTTCGCTACTCCTCTTCGTCTCCGTTCTTGGGAACGAGGGCTACCGCCGACAGGCTCGCGCCGCCGTCCATGCTCACGACCTTCACGCCGGTCGACTCGCGCCGCTGGCGACTGATCTCTCCGACCGCCTGCCGGATGACGATGCCATCCGAGGAGATTGCGAACACATCGTCATCCTCACTCACCGCAAGCGCAGCAACAAGCGATCCTCGAACCCGCGTGAGTTTCATCGCCTTGACGCCCATGCCTCCGCGACCCTGACGCCGGAAGAGGTCCATCTTGGTGCGCTTTCCATAGCCGCCGTCGGTGAACAGCAACACTTCTGCACCCTCATCGGCCATCGCCCCAGCCACAACTTCGTCGTCCTTGCGGAGCCTGATACCGCGGACTCCCTGAGAGGCACGTCCGAGCGGTCGGACATCACCTTCAGAGAAGCGGATGCCCTGGCCCGCATTCGTGAACATCAAGAGGTCGCTGCTGCCGTTGGTGGCTCGCACATCGACGACTTCGTCACCTTCCTGGAGCTTGATCGCAACAAGCACTTGGTTGCGAGAGTCGTAGGCACTGAACTTCGACTTCTTGACCTGTCCCTGCTTCGTGAACATCACGAGGTACTTGTGGGTTTCGTAGTCCCGGGTGTCGATCACCGCCTCGATGATCTCATCCGGATCCATCGGCAGCACCGACTGGACGAGCACCCCTTTCGCGTTGCGGTCCTTGCGGGGGATTTCGTGAGCGCGGATCCGGTAGACCTTGCCCCGGTTGGTGAAGATCAATAGGTAGGCGTGTGCCGACGTGTGAATCACGTGTTCGACAATGTCGTCTTCACGCAGCGTTGCCCCGCGAACGCCGCGCCCGCCGCGTCCCTGTGTCCGATAGGTCTTGGCCAGGACAGACTTGACGTAACCGGCCCCAGAGACGGTTACGACCAGCTCTTCGTCGGCAATGAGATCTTCGAGGGACATCTCCCCCATGTCCGGGATGATGCGGCTGCGCCGTTCGTCTCCGAACTTGTCGCGGATGACGACGAGTTCCTCTCCGATCATTGCCCGCCGCTTCTCTTCGTCGGCGAGGAGATCCTTGAGGTCTCCAATCAGCTTCTGAAGATCGTCGTACTCCTCGCGGAGCTTCCCTGTTTCGAGAGCGGTCAGCCTCCGCAGCGGCATGTCGAGGATGTGGTTGGCTTGAATCTCGCTGAACTCGAATCTCTCCATCAAAGCGGTGCGTGCAGCACCGACGTCCTCGGACGATTTGATGACCTCGACAACTTCGTCGATGTTGTCGAGAGCAATGAGCAGCCCCTCGACAATGTGGGAGCGGGCCTCGGCCTTCGCGAGCCGGAAGCGGCTCCGCCGCTCGATGACTTCGAGCTGATGGGCGATGTAGTAGTGAATCATCTCGGCGACGTTCAGCGTTCGCGGAACACCGTCGACGAGAGCGATCTGGTTGACGGAGAAGTTCTCCTCGAGCTGCGTGTGCTTGAAGAGCAGATTGAGGACGACCTGTGGGTTCGCGTCCTTCCGCAACTCGATCACGAGACGTGTTCCATCCCGGTCCGATTCGTCACGGAGGTCGGCGATACCGCTAATGATCTTCCTGCGTACCAAATCGGCCGTCTTCTCCATGATCCGGTCGCGCGACACCTGGTACGGAATCTCGGTCGCGATGATCGCCATACGGCCCCGCTTCATCTCCACGATGTCGGTGACCGCCCGCATCTTCACGGAGCCCCGCCCGGTTGCGAGGGCCTGCTTCACGCCCGCCATACCGACGATGTAGGCGCCCGTCGGGAAGTCGGGACCCTGCACGAACTCGGAGAAATCTCCGACGGTCGCCTCTGGATGATCGAGTCCGTACAGGACGGCGTCGATCACTTCGGTGAGGTTGTGCGGCGGGATGTTCGTCGCCATCCCAACGGCGATGCCGGTGGAGCCGTTGACCAGCAGATTGGGGAACCGCGCCGGAAGCACCGCGGGTTCCTCGCGCTCTCCCGAGTAGTTGTCGTTCCAGTTGACCGTGTCTTCGTCGATGCCCTCGAGGAGGAAGGCAGCGATCGGCGCCATCCGCGATTCGGTGTAGCGCATTGCTGCCGGCGGATCGTCGACGGTGCCGAAGTTGCCCTGCGGCTGGATCAGCGGACTCCGCATCGAGAAGTCCTGGCCGAGGCGCACCATCGCGTCGTACACGGCTTCGGGAGAGTGGGGGTGGAACCAGCCGACGACGTCCCCGACCACGCGGGCCGACTTCCGGAACGGGGTACCCGGCCTGATCCCTGCGTCGTACATCGCGTAGAGGATCCGTCGGTGCACGGGTTTCAGCCCGTCGCGTACGTCCGGGAGGGCGCGAGACACGATGACCGACATCGCGTACTCCAGGAACGAGTCCTGCATCTCGCGCTCGATGTCGATCGGCAAGATCCGGCTCATTTGTTCTTCGTTCGGCATTCGGTGTCCTAGAAGTCGAGGAATCGAACGTCTTTTGCGTTCTGCTGGATGAAGGTGCGGCGAGCTTCGACGTCATTGCCCATCAGAGTCGAGAACGTCTCCTCAGCGGAGAACTGATCGTCGAGACCAACCTGGAGCAGGGTCCGTTCGTCCGGGTCCATCGTGGTGTCCCAGAGTTCTTCGGCGTTCATCTCACCGAGGCCTTTGAACCGTTGGATGTTCAGCTTCTTGCCGGCGAGCTGAACCTTGATCTCGTCGAGTCCGGCGTCGTCCTGGATCCAGGTGGTCTTCGACCCCACTTTGACGCTGTAGAGCGGCGGCTGGGCGATGTACACGAATCCCGACTCGATCAGCTGTGGCATGTGCCGGAAGAAGAACGTGAGGAGCAGCGTGCGGATGTGCGCGCCATCCACATCGGCGTCGGTGAGGATCACGATCTTGTGGTAGCGCGCCTTCTCGATTTCGAACTCGTCGCCGATCCCCGTGCCGATCCCGGTGATCAGCGACTGGATCTCATTGTTCTGGAGCACCCTGGCGAGGCGGTTCTTCTCGACGTTGATGATCTTGCCGCGGATCGGGAGGATCGCCTGAAATTCGCTGTTCCTCGCCTGTTTCGCCGAGCCGCCGGCAGAGTCACCCTCAACGATGAACAGTTCGCTTCGATCCGGATCTTTCGTGGAACAGTCCGAGAGCTTCCCGGGAAGACCGGCCGACTCGAGCAGGCTCTTGCGGCGGGTGAGGTCCCGAGCCTGGCGGGCGGCCATCCGCGCACGAGCGGCCTGTGACGACTTGTCTGCAATACGGCGGGCGTCGCCCGGATTCCGCTCGAGCCATTCCGGGATCGCCTGGTTCAGTGCCTTCTGCACGAACGATTTGATCTCGGTGTTTCCGAGTTTGGTCTTCGTCTGACCTTCAAACTGCGGCTGGCGAACCTTGGCCGAAATGACCACCGTGAGGCCTTCGCGCACGTCCTCACCGGTGAGATTGTCGTCTTTCTCCTTCAGGAGGTTCCGCCCGCGCGCAAATTCGTTGATCGATCTCGTGAGCGCCGTTCGGAACCCTTCCTCGTGCGTACCGCCCTCGTGGGTGTTGATGTTGTTGGCGAAGCTGAGGATCGTCTCGCGATAGGACCCGGTCCACTGCAGCGCGACGGCAATCTCTGCGTCGTCGGTCGAATCCTCGAAGTAGGCAATCTGGCGGTGGATAGGCTCTCGGTTTGCGTTGAGGTGCTTCACGAAATCGACAAGGCCGCCGGAGTACTTGAAGATCTCTTCGACCGGCGGATCAGGTCGCTCGTCGCGGAATCGGATCTCGAGGCCCTTGTTGAGGAACGCCATCTCACGGAGGCGGCTCATCACGGTCTTCGCGGAGTACTCGACGCCGTCGGTGAAGATCTCGGGGTCGGCCCAGAAGACGACCTGGGTC
>CBFDAN010000040.1:0-10388 GCA_965602815.1 uncultured bacterium | reverse complement strand
CGATCGGATCCCCATCATGGTCCTGCCATGGTCCTTCTGTTCGCGGGAGCAAACGCAACTTCAGCCGGCTCGCGACGGGGGTCGTCGCCAGATCTCCCGACGACGACCCCCGTCGGGGCCTTCCCGGCCAGCTGATGAGTCGATCAGTTCGTTGCTCAACGCGGCACTCAGGATGAGGTTGACCGCCTCTCCACGACGATGAACCAGATGCTCGAACGACTCATGTCCTCCTCAGAATGCCAGCAGCATCGCAACGTGAATTCCCCGAGGTGGCGTGGCCGCGGTTCTTCACCGCCCTTGCGTCAAGCCGGATCGTGGCGAACGGTGACCGGACCCTGAAGGTACGTCCGCACCGTGGGATAGGCGAGTTCGACCGAGGGCTCCGCTTGGAAGGCGGTGAGAAGGTTCCGCCAGAATTCGTCCTCAACGCTGCGCCGCGATCGTGCCTTCACGAGCAGCCGGGCCGTGAGCAGCACACCGCTGTCACGGGTCGAGACGTAGACCGTTGCCCCCAGCTCACGGAACTTGATGACGTAATCCCGCGCTGCACTCGCCGCAGCTTCCTCGCGTCGGAAGTCCTCCTCGGCGATCGCCAACGGCTCCAGCGCGGCGTGGATGAGCTCCTCCGCCCGGCGCCAATCCGACTCGAAAGTGACGAGTACCGGCATCTCGTGCCATATGTGGAAGAACCCCTCGGTGTAGTTGGCCGTGGGGTGCCGAAACAGATGCCCGTTGGGGACGTGGACGAGGCGCCCGGTTGACTGGTCGGCGTCCACCCAGCTCTTGATTTCCAGCAGGGTGAACCGAAACGCTCGCACATCGACAACGTCACCAGCCGTTCCGTCGATCTCGATCCGATCTCCAACACGGAACGGCCGCCGGAACATGATGAAGAGCCACCCAGCGAGGTCGAGAAACACGTCGGCAAGAGCGATCGCGAGGCCGGCAACGAGGAGCCCGAGGAACGTGCCGAGATCGTCGAAGAACGGCAGCCAGATCCACGTCAAGAGGAATACGGCTACCGCCATCGCGGTGTAGGTGGTCGCCTTTCTCGCCTTGAACAGCACGTCGCCATCCGTGACGACCCGATTCAGCCATCGCACAACGAGCCACCGAACGATGAGCGCGATGACGACGATGGCGATTGTCGCCGCGATTCGGAAGGAGAGATCCGCAGACATCCCGAGATTCTCTTGGAGCCATGCTGCCACGAGGCCAGTGTAGGAACGACATCCTCACCAATCGGCTTCAACCGACCTTGCTGCGCCGAAGCTCGTCAACACTGCTCCGGCACGACCTGAAGTCGCAGCGCTCTCGGGCGCGCCACCATGACTTCGAACATCGTACGGCGAGCGGATGGTGCCGTGTGCTGGGCGACGCCCCCGGCGTCAAACCGTCACGGCCGGCGCAGCTCACCGTTGTGCCAAGAAGGGTCGCTGACCCGGAACGTTAATGATCGGTCGCCGCGAGGCTGCGCTGAGTCGCAGCTCCGTAGCCCGCACGGCGCATCGCGACTTCGCCTAGTGGTCGAAGGTGCTTTCGACCGACTTGTTTCCGGTGTTGGCGTGAGCGTCCCGCTTCGCTTGTTTCGCGAGGCGTTTCTCCTTGAGACTCTTGCCGGCCACCTTCTTGGTGCTCCTGCCGCCTTTGTCCTTGTTCGCCATGAGATCCTCCCAGCCGGCCCCCACGATTGGTGACCACCACCATTGTGTCACATGTTGACCGCTGAACGGGGATGGTCTTCCGGCTCGGCAGACGGAACCGACTAGCTGAAGATGCGTCGGTAGATGCTCACAGCGAGCGGCGAGGCGACAATGAAGATGCCGATGATCCAGGCGATCGAGAGGGCGACCATACCCTCGATGGTCTTGCCCGAGGGCATCGCCTCGATGCCGATCGTGAGACCGCGGACGGTCGTCGCAAGCACCGAAACCGGCTGGTTCTCTGCGAAGACCTGGAGCCAGCTGGGCATCGACTGCACCGGGACGAACACCGAACTCGCGAACACGAACGGGAAGACAAGCAGGAAACTCGCCGATTGTGCCGCCTCCGGAGTGCGGGCGATCAGCCCCACAGCGGCGAACACCCACGACATCGAGTACCCGAACATGAGCGCAAGCGCCAAGCCAAGCAGGAGTTGGGGGATCCCGGACGGCCGGAACCCGATCAAGTACCCGACGAAGACCATGAGCGTGTTCACGGCAGCGCTTCGCATCAGGTCGGCGAGCGTCCGCCCGGCAAGTACCGCACCCCGCGCCATCGGCAGCGACCGGAAACGATCGATGACGCCGGCGGCCAGATCCTCGGTGAGGCCGGTCGCCGTGTTGGTGGCGCCGAACATCACGGTCTGGACGAGGATGCCCGGGAGGAGGAAGTCAATGTACGGTACGCCGGGGATGGAGATCGCTCCGCCGAACACGTAGTTGAACAGCAGCAGGAACATCACAGGCTGGACGGTGGCGACCAGCAGCAACTGCGGCATGCGGATGAAGCGCCGAAGATTGCGCTTCGTGATGATCCACATGTCCTTGACGGCATGGGCGGGCGTGACCCGCGCCTTGGTCGGTGTGACGGTCGCAGTCGTCATCGCGCCACCTCACTCTCTTGTTTGCCATCGGCCGGGCGGTCCGGTTCCGCCGCGTGCCCGGTGATGGAGAGGAAGACGTCATCCAGCGTCGGCTTGTGGAGTTCGATGTCGAGGATCGGGATTGAGGCGTCATCCATGGCACGGACAACTTCGACCAAAGAACGCGAACCATCCTTGGCCGGAACCACCAACAGTCCGCGGTCCCCATCGTGGAGGGGGTCTGCTCCGGTGAGGTTGTTGATAGCGGCGATCGCTGCTGCGCAGTAGGCGTCATCCACCCCCAACTGGACTACAACACCGCCGATCGTTTCCTTGAGGCTGTCCGACGTTCCCTCGGCAATGAGGCGACCATGGTCGATAACACCGATGGTGTTTGCGAGGAAGTCTGCTTCCTCGAGGTATTGAGTTGTGAGCAGCAGCGTGGTGCCACCGCTTACGAGTTCCCGGATAAGCTCCCAGATGTCAACGCGAGACCGTGGATCGATTCCGGTCGTTGGTTCGTCGAGGAACAAGACGTCGGGACGCCCGACCAGCGACGCAGCGAGGTCGAGCCGGCGCCGCATACCGCCCGAGTATGTCGAGACCGGACGGTCGGCCGCGTCGACGAGGCTGATCCGTTCGAGAACCTCATCCGCGCGAGCCTGCGCTTCTGCCATCGGAAGGTTGTACAACCTGCCGACCATCACAACGTTCTCCCGACCGGTCAGGAACTCGTCAACCGCCGCGTACTGGCCGCCGAGGCCGATCCTGGTCCGGACACTAATTGGGTCGGCGACCACGTCGATGCCCTCGACGGTTGCAGTTCCGGAGTCGGGCTTGAGGAGCGTGGCGAGGACGCGGATCAGGGTGGTCTTGCCCGCCCCATTCGGACCGAGGAGCCCGTAGACCTTTCCCTGTTCGATGGACATCGACACGCCGTCGAGCGCGGGGACATCGGACTTCTTGTAGGTCTTGTAGATGTTGTCAGCGACGACTGCGAGCGTCATCGTCCCTCCCCGGTTCGTTGGACTGCGGTCCCGGCCCGCGACACAAGGGGCGGTCGACCGTGCAGCGAATGGAGACTAGGGGCGCGTCGCAGGACAACTTGGAACGTTCTGCCACCGACTGTGTCGGCTGGCGGAAGCCTCGGGGCCTCAGCCGATGACTACGACGTGATCGTCGTCGGTGAGCACCACACGATCTGAGCCGTCGGGGTTGAGAACCGGGTCGCCGCCCGCGGGGCCGGCAAGGCGCCAACCGATGGCGAGCAAACCGGACGAATACGCGGCGGCGACAATCTCGTTCCATTCACACTTGCCAACAAGGCCGAGCTCGCCGGCTTCGACGAGGTGGATCGACGGGCCGGTGGGACCGTAAAGCTCCCGCAGGACGGCCCTTCGCTCCGGCTGATCGGCGAGCTGTGTCATGAGGCGGCTCGTGATGGCGTCGCTGACGACGTAGTCGTCCGCGCCCGTCAGGAGTGCGAGGTCCACATTCTCGACATCGAGGAGCTCAGCGATGATGCGCGGCGCCGCGCGGTCGAGCGACTGCAGGCGGCGCTTCAGGAGCATCAAGGTGAGGAGAGTGCGGCTGTCCGCTTCCTCCACGGACGTGCCGCGCCGATAGCCGAGGAGAACGACCGTGTCGACGTCGGGCATTTGGTGCGACTCGGCAACGCTCCAGGTGTCGGTCTTCGTCGGCGTCAGTGTCGACTTGAGCTCGGTTGAAGTCGGGATGTTCAATTCGTCCGGGGCGAAGAGACGGGAGTCGTAGACGACGTCGACGGACGAGCCGGGAGCCGAGAGCTGCTCGATCTGATCGAGGAGCCGGGGGCCGAGAGCGTTCCACCCGATAATCAGAAGATGCAGTTCACGGCGGCGCGCTTCCAGCGGCGGGGGCGGTTCGTCGAGGAACGGGAGATGATCGGGAATCGTGTTTGTCGCCAATATCGGACTGTCATCATCCGCGATCACAACAAGGCTGTCGCCACCGCCGAGACGGGTCTGGGGGGCCGGATTGATCTCAACATCACCATTCGATCGCAACCTGCCGATCGGACGGGCATTCGAGAAGTGATAGACGCTCTCGCCGAATTGGGCGCCATCGAGGTCGCCGAGTGGACGGATGTAGATATCGGCACCGGCGAAGCTCAAGAGCTCCTCGACGACCTTCGTGAGACCGGGTTCGGCGAGCGCGAACGCTGTGATACCGGCGGCGGCCTGCGCCGCAACAACCGTGAAGACCTGCCCACCGCAGGCGCGTGTCAGGCTGTCCGCTGTTACCGCGTCGGTCAGTTCAGCGACAATCGGTATCCGATCGAACCCTCCGAGTTCGGCGCCGGCAGCAAGCACCGCCTTCACGACACCGGCATCACCTCGTGCATCTTCATCCGCCAGCACCATGACGGCCCGAGCATCCTGCACGCCGACCATCGCCAGATCCGACCTTCGAGTCGGGTCACCCCAGCGGAAGACCAGCCGACAACCGCGAGTGTCGGTGACCACCGACCGGACCGCTTCGCTCAGTTCGGTCGGGTCCTGTTCGGCCAACACCACGATGGCGTTTCCACGTCGCTTTCGGTTCGCCATCGTCAGCTGGTTCACGACGATCGGAATCCGGTCGGAGGCACCGAGGATGACGACGTGGCCCGACTCCACGACCGCACTTCGGCCGCGCTGCATCTGCTCAACTCGCTGTTCGACGCCACTGGCAATGAGACCGATCAGTGTGCCGGCCACCAGGATCCCGAAGACCGTGATGAGCAACGCCAGCAGCCTCGTGCCCCACCCGACGTCGTCAGCCATCGTCCCGGGATCGATCGCTCGGAGCATGGACTGCCAGAATTCCTCCAGGAATGAGCCGCCCTCAGCACTCGAAAGTGCGACGTTGGACACGGAAAGCAGGACAGCGCTCAGCAGCAGTACAACGAAGACGGCCACCCCGAGGAAGAGGAGGACCGCCCAAGTGCCGCGGGACAGCAGATTGTCGAAGTGGTACCGGAAACGGTCGCGAAGCCTGTCGGTTCGGTTCGCCGTCCTCGGTTGATCGGGCATGTACATCTCCGAAGTAGAGGGTGCCGGCACAGCGATCGAGCCGTCCCGGCCGATTCGCTGTTCTCGGTGGACCGCAAGGATTGTAGAGGCGCGTCCGGTAGGTGCCGAAAGCGGGTACGTCAGGTCATGAAGTCACGCGCTGTCTTTGCGCTGTGCCCTCGGGAGGTCGTTGGGGATGCGTGCCACCACACGCGCCACGCGACCGGTGCGTTCGAAGATGGCGCGACTGGTTTCCCGATCGATCTGGACCCCGCCAATCTCACGCCGGGTGCCGTCCGCAAAGGTGACCTCGATCGACGGCAGATCCGGGCTGAGGGTCACAATTACCGGGACCTGACATAGCGTCATACCGAGAGATTGCGGTGGTATGGCGATCGTCTCCCAGCTTCCGTTGGTGGTGTGCAACTTCCACTCCTCCGGTGAGGGAACCAGATCCTCGGTGCGAAGCAGGATCGGATCGAAGCGGATCTCGCCGTCCACGATGCGGACACCGGTCTCGAGGAGACGGGACAGCAGCTCCTCCTTGACTTGTCCGGTCATTCCCGGCTGCTGCGCGCCGGCGTGCGCGGGTGTGTGCGAGTAGGGATCGGTAGGGAACGCGCCGTATTCGGCCGCCGTCTTGTTGAATCCGAGACCCGATCGCACCCGCCAGTAGGCATCGACGAGGCTTTGGACCGTGGCGGGCGAAGCCCCCTCATCCTGCGCCTCGAGGACCGCCTCTTGAACCGCGACGAGCAGCTTGGCGACCATGTGCCAGTAGATCGAGCCGATCCCCTCATACCCGTACATCGATCCCGACCGGCCGGTGTATTCGTGATGGCGGAACAGGTTCTCATAGGCGTCGAGCGTCGTCGTTCTGTTGGCAGAAACGAGAGACTGCCACTCGTCTTGATCAGCGAGTCGATTCAGGGCGGTTTCGAGATCACTCCCGTTCCTGAAGGCGGCGCAGAACCGATAGCGGCCATCCACGTCGCGCGTGACGATCGACCCGTCACCGGATTCCAGGAGAGCGAGCAGCAGCGGATTCTTCGCAACCTCGGTGTCCGAAAGCACGTTCTTGTCGAGGAATGACGGTGGGCGTCTCGGCGGATAGAGCGTGAAGCTCCTTTGATCGGGGCGGAACATCGCACTCGCGAACAACGCCTCGATCACGCCGACCTTCTCCTCGGCGGTGAGGAAGCCGGAGCTGAGGACCGCCACCTGTCCTTCGAGCATCTCGTAGAGGTGTCCGAGGTGTGCGGCGGACCCATCGGCATCGAACTCAACCAGGTTGTATGAGTGGTAGAGCCCGTCGGGGCGGCGGTTGAGCCGAATCGTGCTGTCGAGGTGGCCAATGGCCGTCTCACAGAACTCAACGATCCGGCGGGTCTGCGCCGAGACCCGGGTGGCGTGGTCCGAGGCGTCGACCCTCGTTCGGTAGTCGGAGAACGCGTGGCCGAGTTCGTCCATCACGCCTCTTCGTTGCTCGTCGGTGAATCCACCGACTGCGGTGGCTGCATCCTCACTGAGAATCGCGAAAACCGCATCGAACCACTCCGCGACCTCGATCGACAGATCGGCTTCGTCCAGCCCGGAGTCAACGATGGTGTCGATGAGCAGCCGCAGGTAGGAACGCAGCTGATACAACGTGACCATGGACGCGCCATGGCCCACAAGTGCATTGTTCGCATCGTTCCATTCGGGGCGCTGCGCGTTCATCCAGATTCCGCCGCCGGGAACGTAGTTCGAGAGCTTGGAGAGCGCCGGTACGAGAAGTTTCTCCAACAAGGTGACGAGACACACCTGGCCATCGGGTCCCGACAGCAGTTTCCCGTCCTGTCCGAGCTCTTCGACGCGTTCCGCGGAGCGCCCGGCGGCCAACTCATCGAATCGGATCGTCGACTTCGGGTCGCTCACCATCTCTTCATACGGAGCGATTCCGTATGGGACATCGGCGTAGGAGAACCACGCACGGTCGAGAAGGCGTTCGAGTTCTCCTGGGAGGTATCGCCGGGTTGCCTCGAGAAGGCGATGGAGGTATACGATCTGATGATCGCCCCAGTAGCCGATGTTGCTCCAGGGGTCGCTGGGATCGGGCACCTCCCAGTCGATGCCCTCCCGAGAGATCCGATAGGCGTTGAAACCGTCAGGTGTTGAGGCATCAACGAAGACGGATACGATGCTCGGGAGAAAGGCAGGGAAGCTGAGGCACAGCGCCTCCCAGTTCTGGAATATGTCCCGCCAGTTGCCTTCGTAGTGGATGATCGGCCGACCATCTTCATCACGCACCCGGATCGAGAACTCATTCCACGGCCGGCTCGGATCGCCGTGGCGCCGCGAGAACGTGAGGGGAAGGTACTCGAGCACAAGGCGCATCAACTGAGCGTCACCGGTCACCTCAACCTCACGTACGAGCGCCGCACGGTCGACGATGTCCGGAAGGGACTGGATTTGCGACCGATGGCGGGCGGCCACTACCCGAGTCCGCGAGGCCAGGAAGTCTGCGAAGTCGGCGGTATCGATGCTGTGGTCTCCGTTGAAGATGCCTCCGCGCATGACGTTGTACGTCACGTTCGCGAAGTGGTGGGCGGTGGCGACCCGGTCTCCCGCCCGCTGCAGGGCGTCGCTCCGCGCCATGATGGCGACCAGCGATTCAGTGTCGTGCCGGACGGAGGTCGCAACCTCTCGCCCGGGATCGGGTGATGAGCGGAGGAATTCACGCAGGCCGGCAACCTGTCCCTGGTTCTGGGCCACGTCGGCAACGATGAGCCAGGTCTTCCCCTCGCCAGGATCGAGTGCGGCTTCTCCCGAGAGGAGGTAGGCGCCCGGCCGCCCGGTAACCAGGCTGGCCCCTTCAGGTGGTTGGCCGATCTGGAACGACTCGAGCAGATCACTGTTCAGAGCGAGGTTGGCCTCATCGAAGCCAACGGACCAGGCGATCGAAGCGCTGAGCACTTCGGCCGGCTCCGGTTGATCAACAACATGGGACTCGAGCGAGTACACAGCGAGACGGGTTTCCGGGTCGACAACCTCGCTTCGTTTGTAGGCATTGGTGAGGCTGCTCACGCGCTGATACAGCGACGGATCGAGTCCGAATGGGAGCAGGTTCACAAGTCCGTCGAGAACGCTCAGCGCCATCGGATGAACGCCCATATTTGAGAGCGTGCTGGTCCTTGCGAAGCCGAATCTCTCACTGTGCGACCACCGGTACTGGAACACGAGGCCCACCTCGGGATTGGTCTCTTCGAAGATGACCTGGTTCCCGACCACGGATTGGTAGAGGTTCCGCCGAATCTGTGACGAGGAAACGCCCCGGAACGGCTCCCACAGTGTCGGACCTCGAGACCCCTCGAGGCGAATCGCGGTCACGGGTCCGGTCACTCCCCCGGCGACGTGGAGCCGATCTTCCGTCTCATAGGGGAACAGGGCCAGCGCTGAGTCGCCTCTCCCGGCGGTGAGACCTCCACGGCTCGACACGAACATCCAGTGATCGGCATCGCTGACGATGCTCATCAAGAAAGGCCCGAGACGATCAGCATCGGGGATCGCGTAGAAGCCTTCGCCGTCGATCTCCACGAAACCTTCCACCAGTGGGCTGTCCGCCGGATGCCTTTGTGTCACACCGGCATCGTACAGCGGTCGCGTCATGCCGCCTCTGCTGGTCCGCATTGAGTGGAGGCGCGTGATCGGCGAGATCTGACGCCAACTCGTCCTTTCCGTCATGCCCAGCTGATACGTTCGAAACTCGCGGCGGCGGGGCCGGAAGGAACCGAGATGGATTCACGCACACAATCCTGGGTCGATCAGGATGACGCCCGCATGGCGGACACTGTCCGCCGTCACGGCTGGCTCATCCAATACGTTGGCGGCCAAGAGTGCAGTAGACCAGGCTGCGACTGCCCTGCCGACGACGCTCCACCGTTTGCCTACACCGTCGGGCTCTTCGGCCTGGCACACCCAGAGCTCCTGATCTTCGGTGTGCCGCCGGAAACAGCGGCCGGAGTACTCAACGACCTCGGTGAACGCGTCCGGGAAGGAGAGGCTCTGCTGCCCGGCCAGCTCATCACATTCGACAACTGGACGCACCGCATCATCCCGGAGCCGGTCCCGAATCCGGGTGACATCGTCTTCTCGGCGAACCGGTTCTACCGCCGGCCCGATCAATTCTCGGTGCCGGTGCTCCAGCTCAGCTACGACGACACGGAGGGCCGGTTCCCATGGGATGACGCCTACGAAGCACCCGAGATGCAACCCAGACCGGGAACCTTCACAGCCTGGACCGACTGATCTATGGAATCCGCTTCGCCAGTCGGTGCGGAGCGGACGGTACGCTCTCGCATCACGCGGCATTGAGGAGCAAGCGGTGGGGTCAGTCGAACTCGGTCCGTTTCCCGAGGTCGCCGGCTACAAGACGGCGACGGCGCTGGACGCCGCCGATCACCTACGGCCGTTCGCCGACCGTTTCGTGCCGATCGATCCAGACCTCATCTACCTCGACGGAAACTCGCTCGGCCGCCTTCCTGCGGCCACGGTGCCACACCTCCAAGAAGTGGTCGATCACGAGTGGGGAGCACGGCTCGTTCGATCCTGGCCCGATCGTTGGTGGGAGCTTGCCGATGCGGTCGGAAGCCAGATTGCGCCGTTGGTGGGCGCCGACCCCGCCGAGGTGATCGTCACTGACTCGACAAGTGTGGCCATCCTCAAGCTCACCGTGGCAGCCCTCAAGGCGCGGCGCGACCGCACGCGGATCGTCACCGACGATTTGAACTTCCCGACCGACGTCTATGCCA
>CBFDAN010000039.1:0-10440 GCA_965602815.1 uncultured bacterium | reverse complement strand
ATCTGTTGAGCGTCGAGGCGCTCGACAATCTGGATCGAGCTGTCCCCCAACGGCATCTGATACGCATCGGCAAGTGAGTGAGCGGGATCGGTCGACATCACCAGTGTTCGATGACCAAAATCTGCAGAGCGAAGGGCCGTCGCTGCGGCCACGGTGGTCTTCCCCACGCCACCTTTCCCGGTGACGAGGATCACCCGCATCAGACGCCTTCTTCCGCTCGCTTCTTCAGGCCGCGAAGAGCGGTCCCGACGATCTGCTTCTCGGCTTGTCTCCGCAGGAATCCCGGCACCGTGAAGTTAGGTTCGACGCGGAGGGCGTACACAACCTTGGTCGCGTCGTCGTCGATCGCGTTGAACGTGTAGCTGCCTTCGAGGAGCGTGAGGTCATCGTTTGGCCGCGCCGCCCACGTGAATCCGTTCTCGTGCGCGTGGTCGTAGTCGAGCGTGTACGAGATCTCCTTGATCATTGCATCGATGGTGAAATCGGCGACGGTCGGCCGCCCGTACTCATCCTCTTCGACCACCGTCACGGCTTTCACACCTCCGGCCCAGATCGGATACGTCTCGAGATCGAGTGCGGTCTCGTAGACGAACTGCTGTGGTGCGTTGACCTCGATCTTCTGAACCGTGCCGTCCATCGACACTCCTTGTCTCGGTACTCCCCGCATCGTAGCGATACCCCGAACGGTCGGGCGACCCGATCCGGCGCCCTGGTCGCACCAGCCAATGGCCGAGACCGTTCTACTGCCCGACAATCCTCGTGAAACGAAGCTGGTACGAGATCTCCTCCTGAGGATCGGGGTATGCCTTGCGAATGGCCGCGATACCGTCGGCTCGTTCCTCCTCCGCGAGCAGCTGGAGCGTCGAGATGAATCCGGCCTCGACCGCACGAATCCATTCGCCGGCCGGTCGGACGACAATTTCCACGTCGCTACTCGCCTGTGCGACGTCGATTCGATCCCCGAGATAGGTCACGACCGCGTCGGGTTCCGGGAATCGGCCGACTTCGATACCCGGCACCGACGGGAACCACTGCGCGAGCAATGACTGCTCGTGATGGTCGGGCCCGAGCGTCCAGATCTCGACCCTGCCGCCCTCAGCGAGGACTCGCATCGCTTCGTCGATCGATGCCTGCCAATCCCCATAGTGAATCGAGAGATGGAACCACACGAGAGCGAAGCGACCCGAGTTGAACGGCAGCGCCTGCGCGAGCGCCCTGACGCCTACGAGGTCCCGATCTCGGGCGGTCGCAAGCATCACACTCGAGGGATCAAGCACGACCGGGCGCAGACCCTGCCCGCCCCAGACCGCGGAGTGATTCCCCGGGCCGCCTCCGACGTCGAGTACCCAGGTGCCGCGCTCGAGCCCGAACCCGGCTGCCTCGGCCCGGGCGAGCGACGCAGCGGAGGCCGGTCGATGTCGGTACGCCCGGGCGAGACGGTCGAGGTTGACGTCACCCATGCCGAATTGGGCGCTCAGTCGCCCGGAAGTACCCGGCGTTGATGCAGGTCGTCGGCCCGGACCTCCAGGTCGTTGCCCGGGGTTGGTGGATGTCTCCGAAGTAGTGGAACGACGGCATTTCCCTCTCGACGTATTCGAGGATCGCGATCGATCCCTTCTCTCGCCCGCCGATCACGTCGCATGCGAGCGCAGGGATCGCCGGTGGTACATGGGTGGCGAGGATGTCGACCGAACCGAGCTGATCGAGCTTGGCTTTCATCTCCTGCTCGCTCACTTCGCCGGGTGTTCCGATGCTGGTCAGGCCTCCCCCGGCGAAGCCAACACGAAGCCCTTCGATCTCGACCACTTCAGCGTCGACGAACCGGACGCCGTCTGGCAAATGCTCGGCCAGCATGCGCGGTCGATCGACGTTGCCGTACGTCACATATGCGTTGCTCCCGCGCAGGGCCCGGCATATGTCTCGGTAGGCCGCCTCGGTTGCTTCGCGGTAGCGATCCTCGAGCCCAGCGCCGCGGTGTGCCCATTCGCCGCGCCAGAAGCTCGTTGCGGCGTCGCTGCCGTCGGCAGCCCGGATTCGCACGAACTCGTCGACGAGGTCTTTCCCGGAGATGTCCGCGACAATCCCTTCGTTGGACCGGTAGTCGATGTAGTTGATGAGGTCACCGAGAACGAGGAGCGGCTCGCCGAGCGCGGCCACGCGGCGCAGGGGTTCGACGGCGCCGTGGACGTCGGAGACGATCAGCATCGAGAAGGGTCGGAGCCGGAACCCAGGGATACGATCGGCGGAGCGGATGTGGCGGAGATCTCCGAATCCATCAGCTCAGCGTAGACCGTGTTCCGGCGATCACGATTGCGCCGCTCGCTGAAGCTCGCGCCTCACCCTCCCGTCGGGCTCATCGCTGAGTGCCCGGTCGAGGGCGGCGCACCCAACATCGGTATCGAATTCTCCGACCGCCCATGCCGCGTGTGCTCTGAGGAGCCAGTCAGGATGTCCCAAGTAGCCGACAACGACCGGCTCGAGCTGAGGCGATCGGCTGTTGCCCGCCGCCACGAGTGCGTTGCGGCGAAGGACCCGCGGCCGCCGTGCCGGGAGGTAGAAGTGGCCGTACTGTTCGAGCAGGACGGCGTCGGTGGCGCCCAGGATGTCGAGAATCGCCGGTCCGGCTATGAGCCCGGCAAGTTCGAGAACGCGAGAGCCGGGTGGACAAGACGTCAGGCAGTCGTCACAGCCGTACAAACGATCGCCCGATGCCCGACGAAGCTCTTCCGGGATGATTCCAGGAGCCTGGAGGTGGTGCGCGAGACAGCGCCGCACGTCGAGCACGCCGTCGTCGAGAATCGCCCCGGTTGGGCACGCAGGGATACAGGCGGTGCAGGTGCCACACGTTCGCGCCATCGGTTCGTCGAGTTCAAGCGGAGCATCGGTCGCGACACTCCCAAGGAGCACCCATGGCCCGGCACCGGGTACGAGCACCATGGTGCTCCGACCCCACCAGCCGATCCCGGCGCGCACCGCCACCGCCCGGTCAACAAGGCGCGAGTCGTCACTGAGCGCTTCGGCCCGCGCCCCGGATGCCTCGAGCTCCGCCACGAGCCCGCCGAGGGCCTCCCGCAATCCCGAATACTGGTCTCCGTCGGCGAACCGGGCAATACGCACGGTCCCTGGCTCCGGCGCAGAGGTCCCGGCCGCGGGTTCATAGGCGAAAGCGATCGCCACGAGACGTCGTGCCCACGGAAAGGTGCGCCGCACATCCGCCGCGACGGTCGGGTCCCGGTAGGTGAATGCCAGATCTGCAGACAGGCCGGCAGCCTGCCGCTCGTGCATCGTGGCAGCGAGACCGTCGAACGGATCCGCGCTCGTCACGCCGAAACCGACGCAGCCATGGTCGAGTGCAATCTCAAGCAAATGATCCCTCAGCACCCACCAACGATACGGCGTTAGCCGGTGGCGGCGCCACGACCCGACCCGCGGGCCACGAGACGGATCGGGGAGACGAGGCCCGCATCCGACAGGTTCCGGATGGCCACCTCTTCGTCATCCCCGATCCGCGTCGGCCCGCCCGTTCCGGCGAGCAGCATCGGAACGATGCAGTCGGCACACGCACCCGTCCCGTCCATCACGCAGGCATCACAGTCGATGATCATGTCGGCTCCTTTCAGTCGATACGGACACGCTACAGGCGGGGTGTGACAGGTTTTGAGTGGCTGGGCAACGGAGTAGCCGAATAGCCACGAGCCAGAACAGGGTATTTGAGACACGAGACTCGAGACTCGTCGGCAGGCTGTCTCGGGTCTCAAGTCTCGGATCTCGGCAGGACCTGCGCACCGCGACCGAACCGCTACCGTCCCCCCATGCACGAAGTGGGAATTGCTCGGAGCGTGATCGACGCAGCGCTCGAGGTGGTGCCGGAGGGTGGGAGACTCTCCGGGGTCACCGTGACCATTGGACCGATGAGCGGAGTTGTTGGGGACTCGCTGCAGTTCGGATTCGATGTCGCATCGAAGGACACGCCGGCCGAAGGTGCCGAACTCGAGATTCTCGAAGTGCCGCTCGTCGTTCACTGCGACGCTTGCTCTGCCGATCGCGAGATCGATGAAGTTGCCGTCTTGCGGTGCCCTGACTGCGGGGGCACCGTGGCCATCGTGTCGGGGAACGAGACGCTGGTCACCGCGGTTCGCTACGCGGAAGCCTGAGTGCGGCTCGGGCTCAACCTCGGATACCGCGGTATCTCCATCGCACGCGATACCTCGCTCGTGAGCGATGCAGAGCATCTCGGGTACCACTCGGTGTGGACCGCCGAGGCCTATGGATCGGATGCCGTCACTCCCCTCGCGTTCCTTGCCGCACGAACGGAGCGAATCAAGTTGGGATCGGCGATCCTGCAGATGCCGGCACGGACCCCGGCCATGACCGCCATGACGGCCGCGACGCTCGATGATTTGTCGAGCGGTCGTTTCATCCTCGGACTCGGCGTGTCAGGACCGCAGGTCGTGGAGGGATGGCACGGCAGGCCATACGGCAGGCCACTTCAAGTGACCAGGGAATACGTCGAGATCGTACGGAGGATCCTTGCTCGTCGCGAACCCGTGGAATTCTCCGGCGAGACCTATCAGATGCCATACCGCGGACCGGATGCCACCGGCCTCGGCAAGCCGCTCAAGCTGATCTCGAATCCCCCGAATCCTGATCTTCCGATCTATGTCGCTGCGATCGGGCCGAACAACGTCCGCCTCACGGCCGAGATCGCCGACGGCTGGCTCCCCGTGTTCTACTCACCCGAACGTGCCGGAACGGTGTTCAATCCACTCCTCGCCGAGGGCTTCGACCGCTCGGGCGAACTTGGGAAGGCCGACACATTCGATACCGCGGTCTCGGTATTCGTTTCCCTCGACGACGACCTCGAGCGAGCGCGGCGCGCGGCCAAGCCGATGATCTCCCTCTACGTCGGCGGCATGGGAGCCAGGGACAAGAACTTCTACAACGATCTCGCCCACCGGTATGGATACGGAGCAGCTGCAGACCGAATCCAGTCGGCCTACCTCGAAGGCCGCACGATGGAGGCGATGCAGGCGGTTCCCGACGGACTCGTCGACGAGGTGAGCCTGGTCGGGTCGAAGGAGCGAATCGCCGATCGTCTTGAGGCTTGGAATGAGTCCGGTGCTACGACCCTCCTGGTCGCCGCAACCGACCTGCCTACCGTCCGATTAATGGCCGAACTCGTGCTCTGAGCTGCTCGAAGGCGCTCACGTTCGACCTCACAGCCATTCGGCGAGCGCTTGAGACCAGAGCACTGTCGCCCCAAGTCTGCCGCACCGATCTCGAACCTCACGATCGTCGGAGATCACCACCGCCGATTCCCGGAGCGTCCCGACTCTCTCAATGATCAGGTCGTCGGCGATCAGGTCACCCTGGGCGAAGCGCACGACGATGCCGGTCGGGCTCACCGAACTGGATCGACCCTCATCGAGATCGGAATCGAACACCACCTCGATCGCCGACTCGCCGAGATGCCGAGCGAGTTTGCCAAGACCCGCGATGAGGGCTCGCCTGGCGCGACCCGTCGCCATCGTTGAGACGTCCAACACGCCGAGCAGATTGTGCCCGTCGATCAGCACCGTCACCCCGTCGAGTCCTGCAAATGCCTCAATGGCCGGCGCAGAGTCGGGCGCAACGCCGGCCGGGACCATCGTGCGGCCGGTGCGAGCCGCTTGAACAACCTGGGCAGTGGCCGTTCCTGCCTCGCGGTACGGCGTGAGCGTGACCGACGCACGGTCGAGCCACCGCGCGACATCGAGCGGTTCGCGCGGTATCGACTCGGACGGACCTGCCGCTGCCGACCGGCGAAGCTCCGCCGCCGTGCGTTTCACCGACCGAATCTGCCCGGAGAGGTCGGCTGCCGTGCGTTCTGCGTCCCGGCGGTCGGCCTCCACCGTCTCTACCTCCTTGTGCATCGCCGCAAGTTCCGCCTGCGCCCGATCTCGGTCGCTCCGCGCTGTCGCAGCCGCTGCTCGCAGCGGTTCGAGCCGGTCATCGGCCATTTCTCGGGACGCTTTCTCTGCGCGGTCGAGTTCCCGTCGGACCGCCTTGAGCTTGGCTCGATCCGCGGCCGACCGCGCACGGAGCATCTCCGATGCCCGCTCGAGTTCCAGGAGGCGGTCGGACGCATCTATCGCTTCGGCTTCCGCCACGGCCTGGGCGATCGCCATCCACCAACCGGACTCGCGTTCGAGGTAGGCACGCGACGCTGCGCTTTCCGAGCCCCGGCGCTCGAAAACCTCGAGCGCCTTGCCACGGAACCATTCGTCCTCGTCGATGCAGCGCAGGAGGGTGCGTGTGAGCGGGAGCGGCAGATTCCCGTCGCCATGTTTCGCAATCGGACGGAGTCGTGCCGGGACATCCTCATCGTCGAGAGCGCGCAACGCTGCCCGCGCAGCCCCGATGGCGCTACTGAGTACGGTGCGAAGTTGACGAGTGATGTTCATAGGTGTTTGACAGGCGGTGTTGTCCTGCCATAATCGCATGCTCCTGATGGAAACCGACATGACACCAGCCAACCACGAGTTCGTAGTCCTTATCACCTAGGCGCACACGCCACGAAGTGTGCGCCTATCCCTCCGTGTCCCACGGGGGGTTTTCTGTATGCGGAGCATGACATGCCAGAACAACTCACCGGCGCCCAAGCGCTCATCCGATCACTCGAGTACGAGGGGGTGGAGGTCGTATTCGGCATGCCCGGAGGCGCCATCCTCATGGCATACGACCCGCTGCTCGACTCCCCCATTCGTCATGTCCTTTCACGCCACGAACAGGGTGCCGGTCACATGGCTTCCGGCTACGCCCATGCAACCGGCCGGGTCGGCGTCGCCGTCGTGACATCAGGTCCGGCGGCAACGAATCTCCTCACAGCGCTCCAAGACGCCTACATGGATTCGGTACCCGTCGTGGCGATCACCGGCCAGGTCGCCACAACTGCGATCGGGAACGACGCGTTCCAAGAAGCCCACACCTGGGGCATGTCGATGCCGGCTACGAAACACAACGAACTGATCACAAGCGCCGATGAGATTCCGGACATCATCCGCGAGGCCTTCCATCTGGCGTCGACTGGCCGGAAGGGTCCGGTGCTCGTCGATATCCCGAAGGATGTTCTCGCCGCAACTATGACTTGGCACCGACCGGGTGAGATCCGCCTCCCCGGCTATCGACCGGCGTCGAAAGGTCATCCCCGGCAAGTGAAAGCCGCGGTGGACCTCATCGAACGGTCGGAACACCCGGTTCTGTACGTGGGCGGTGGTGTCGTCGCTTCGGGTGCAACCGAAGAACTCGAGCAGTTCGCAGAGTTGATCCAGGTTCCAATGGTCACGACGCTGATGGCACGAGGGGCGTTCCCCGACTCCCATCCCCTCAACCTGGGAATGCCGGGGATGCACGGCACATACACCGCGACCACGGCCATGCAGCGGTCTGACCTGCTGATCACCGTCGGTGCACGGTTCGACGACCGGATCACCGGGGACCCGAAGCACTTCGCTCCAGAGGCGAAGGTGATTCACGTCGATATCGACCCTGCTGAGATCGGTAAGAATCGTTTCGCCGATGTGCCGATCGTCGGCGACGCCAGAACGGTCCTTCAACAGCTGATCACCGAGACCGAGCGCCGCGGACCACAGCCGAACCGCGAGGAATGGCTCGCCACGGTCCACGAGTGGCAGACCGCATACCCACTGGCATACGAGCAGGATCCCGACGGACCGATCCAGCAGCAGTACGTGATCGAGGAACTGCTCCGCGTGACCGGAGGCGACGCCACAATCGTCGCGGGCGTCGGACAACATCAGATGTGGGCATCCCAGTTCTGGCGCTTCGAGGAGCCCCGCCGGTGGATCAACTCGGGCGGACTCGGAACGATGGGGTACGCCATCCCCGCCGCGATCGGAGCCAAGGTGGGCACGCCAGACGAGGTCGTGTTCGCGATCGATGGTGACGGCTGTTTTCAGATGACCGGCACCGAGCTGATCACCGCAGCCGTAGAGAACATCCCGATCAAGGTCGCCGTGATGAACAACGCTTCACTCGGCATGGTGAAACAGTGGCAGAACCTGTTCTACGACGGTCGATTGTCACAAACTGAGCTCTCTCCCACCGTGCCGGACTTCGTCAAGTTTGCCGAAGCATGTGGTGGTGTGGGGCTGCGCGCCGACCATCCGAGCGAGGTTGCGAGCGTCATCGAACAGGCGCTGGCCATCAACGACAAGGTGGTTGTCGTCGAGTTCACGTGTGACCCGGAGGCGATGGTGTTCCCGATGGTCCCCGCCGGCGGTTCCAACGACGACCTCATTCTGAGCAGAGAGGACCTCGCGTGAAACACGTCATTGCCGTCATCGTCGAGAACAAGCCTGGTGTGCTCGCTCGTGTCTCATCCATGTTCGCAAGGCGAGGATTCAACATCCACTCCCTCACGGTGGGACCTACGGAAGATGACGCAATGTCACGGATGACGGTCGTCGTCGATGGTCCGGAGATGGAGCAGATCATCAAACAGCTCTACAAGCTCGTTCACACGGTCAGAGTGACCGAGTTCGAGCCGGGTACTGCGATCGAGCGCGAGATCATGCTGGTTCGGGTCAACGCGGACCCGAAGCGTCGCGGAGAGATTCTCGACGCCGCCCGAGTGTGGGAAGCGAGGGCCGTCGATGTCGGCGTCGCCACCATCACGTTCGAGGTCACCGGTCCGCCGGAGCGGCTCGCCGACTTCTTGCAGTTGATGAACGCATACGGCATCGTCTCCCTGGCGAAATCGGGACGGATCGCGCTCCCACGCGATCAGAAGTCCGCGAAAAAACAACTCAAGACCGCCTGAGGAGGCGCCATGCCAACGATGTACTACGAGGGCGACGCCGACCCCACGCTGATCGCACGCCGCAAGGTCGCCGTGATCGGGTTCGGGAGCCAGGGTCACGCCCATGCGATGAATCTCAAGGATTCCGGCGTCGACGTTGTTGTGGGCCTTCGCGATGGATCGAGTCGGGCTCAACGGGCCACCGAGGCCGGACTGACGGTCCTTGATCCCGCGGCTGCGGCCCAGTGGGCCGACGTCATCATGGTGCTCGTCCCAGATCAGAACCAGGCCGATCTCTACGACGAGGTCATCGCACCGAATCTCCAACCCGGCGATGTTCTGTTGTTCGCCCACGGATTCAACATCCACTTCGGCTACATCACGCCCCCTGCGGATGTTGATGTAGCAATGGTTGCGCCGAAGGGCCCCGGACACCTCGTGAGGCGCCAGTACGTGGAAGGAAGCGGTGTCCCTGCGCTCGTCGCCGTGCACCAAGACGCATCGGGAGAGGCTCACGCTCTTGCGTTGTCGTATGCCCACGGCATCGGAGGAACCCGCGCCGGGGTGATCGAGACCACGTTCAAGGACGAGACCGAAACCGATCTCTTCGGTGAGCAGGTGATCCTGTGCGGCGGAATCGATTCAATGATTCGTGCTTCGTTTGAGGTCCTCACCGAAGCCGGGTACCCGGAGGAGATGGCGTACTTCGAGGTGCTCCACGAGCTGAAGTTGATCGTAGACCTGCTGTTCGAGGGCGGTCTGTCATGGATGCGCCACTCCGTCTCCGACACGGCCGAGTACGGCGACATCACCCGCGGACCGCGGATCGTGACCGACGAGACGAAGGCTGAGATGCGAAGGATCCTGGCCGAGATCCAATCCGGCCAGTTCGCACGGGAATGGATGGACGAGTATCGGGCCGGGGCGCCGAACCTCCTCGGTCAACGTGCGGCCGTCGCCGATCACCCCGTCGAGCGTGTCGGACGCGACCTGCGCGTCATGATGCCGTTCCTGGTCGAGAAGACGCCGGCCGATGACGTATAGACACCAGACACGAGACACCAGACACGAGACTTCGGGTTGGCTCCTGACTGCGGCGGGGGCCACTCATGACTGATCGGCTGGTCATATTCGACACCACGCTGCGTGACGGTGAGCAGGCACCGGGGATCGCCCTGTCGCCCGATGACAAGGTCGCAATCGCAACACAACTCGCACGGTTGAAGGTCGACGTGATCGAAGCCGGGTTCGCCGCCTCGTCACCCGGTGACCACAAGGCGATTCACCGAATCGCCACCGAGGTTCACGGGCCAGTCATCGCCTCGCTCGCCCGCACAGTCCCGGACGACATCGACCAGGCAGACGACGCGTTGCACGGTGCCGACCGTGCCCGCATTCACGTTTTCACTTCGACGTCGCCGATCCACATGGAGCAGATGCTGCGTAAGACGCCCACCGAGGTGCTCGAGTCGATTCGCGAAGGGGTGACTCGTGCACGTGGGTATGTCGACGATGTCGAGTTCTCACCACAGGACGCAACTCGCTCAGACCCCGATTTCGTGGTTGAGGCGTGCCGCATCGCCGTTGCCGCCGGGGCGACGACGATCAATATCCCTGACACGGTCGGGTATGCCATGCCG
>CBFDAN010000038.1:0-10626 GCA_965602815.1 uncultured bacterium | reverse complement strand
GGCGTCGATGCCTGCAGTCGCAAGGTCACCGAAGAGGCAACCGAAGTGTTGCTGGCAGCCAAAGACCACGCTGCAGGGACCGGACCTCCCGGGCGGGTCGTTGCGGAGTCGGCCGATCTCCTCTACCACCTCATGGTGCTCCTCGCAGAACGCGGCATCGGTCTGGACAAGGTCGCAGCCGAGCTCGCTCGCCGGGCCGATTGACCGGCCACAGAGGTACGCTCAGCGTCGTGTTCCGGATCGTCGTCACCACCCTGCTGATCGCGCTCGCGTCGACCGCCTGTTCGTCAGGCGAACCTGTCGAGGGGGTCGACCCCCCGACGCCGGTCACGGGCCTGGAAGTACAGAACCTGCTCGCTGCGTCGCCCGAGCCGATCGTCCTCAACGTGTGGGCATCGTGGTGCACGCCGTGCCGCTCTGAAGCGCCCCTCATCGGTCGGGCCGCTTCGGAATTCGGTGACGAGGTGGCGTTCGTGGGTCTTGACGTGCGTGACACACCCGAAGGCGCTACCGCATTCATCGGTGAGTTCTTCCCCGACGCACCGATCCTCCACCTCGCCGACTCCTCAGGCCAGATCCCGAGCGAGCTCGGTGGCTCACGAGGTGTTCCACTCACGTTCTTCTACCGGGTTGGCGGCGAACTTTCGTATCTCCACTTCGGCGTGATCGACGAACGCACCCTGGCGCTCCAGATCGATGAGTTGGTGAACGGCTGATGGAATTCACCCTCCTCGCGGCTGCGGCGATCGCAGGCGCAGCGGCCTACGCCATGCTCTGGTGGGAAGCCAAACACGGCAATGCCGCTCGATGCACGGGGAACCTGTGGGAAGCCGGGGTTGTGTCCGCGGTCGCAGGGATCTTCATCGGGCGTATCGTCGCGATGTTGATCGACGGCGTGAACCCGATCGCCCATCCGATGGACGTGATCCTGGTGCGCTCGGGGGTCTCGACCGTTGGCGCGTCGCTCGGAGCCGTCGCGGTATTCGCCTGGCTGGCCCGGAAAGAGCCGGTCACAATGGCGGACGGGATCTCGGCTGCGGCCCTCGCCGGCCTCGCTGGGTGGCACGCGGGATGCCTCGTCCGCGGCGCGTGCCTTGGGACGGCATCGGACCTCCCCTGGGCGATAGCACAGGCAGGGAGTGACGTGACGCGCCATCCGGTCGGATTCTACGCGACCCTCATACTCGGCGCCGCCGCGATTGGCCTCGCCTGGTGGAAGGCCTACCGTCGACCACCCGCAGGTGCTCCCGCTGCGCTCGCTGTGATCGCAGCCGCAGGGACTCGACTCGTCGTCGAGCCGCTCCAACCCTCGATTTCGGGCGGACCCGTGTGGTTCTACGCCACGGGGCTCGCGGTTGGAATCGCGGCGCTCGTCTGGTCGGTAGTACGCCGCTAGGCCCCGAGCGCGACGAGCTCGTCGAGCGCCGCACGCAGCGTTTCTTCGCCAGCTGCTCCGAACCAATTTCCAACCTCGATGTCGTTCCCGGTGATCAAGAACGAGACCGGCTGGCCCCGCACGCCATAGAGACCCCACACCGACTCATCGAGGCCCCATTCCACGTTCGACAGAAGCTCATCGGCCCGAGCTTTCGTAGCGGCGAGATCCGATCGCCCCGCGACCGCTATGAAGCGCACCGAGTCGGCATAGTCTGGCGCTACGGCGTCAATGACGGGCAACTCCCGTCCGCAGACGCTTCACCACTCGGCCCAGAAGACCAGGTACACCGGCTTCTGCTCGGCCGAAAGCGTGAACTCGCTTCCGTCGTCGAGCGTCATCGTGAAATCGGGGGCAGGAGGACCCTCAATCGGGACAGTTGTCTCAGTCGGCGCCTCGGTCTTCGGAGGAGTTGACTCCGGAGCGGTCGCCGCCGTCGTTGAGACGTCAGGCGCAGTTTGAGCTGCAGCGGTCGTTGACGAAGGCTCGGGGGGCGGTGAAGTCGTATCTGTGCCGCTCGAGCACGAGGCTGCTACCACAGCGAGCGCCGCGATCAGAAGTATTGGTCTCCGCATTCGACCACCGTACCGGCTGTGGAGGGATATCGGGACGTTTCTACGAACGCGCCGTCGTGAACGCTATCGAACGCTGGAGCACGGCCAGTGCGTCCCCCGAGTCGATCGCCTCGCGCGCGAGGTCCATTGCCTCGACGAACCCGTCGGCGAGGCCGGAGACAACAACAGCAGGAGCGGCGTTGACCAGGGCAATGTCTCGCTTCGGACCCGGGCGGCCGTCGAGTACCGAGCGCAAGATCTCGGCGTTCTCTGCAACCGACCCACCCTTCAGATCGTCCAATGTCGCACGTCGAACACCGAAGTCCTCTGGCGTGAACTCGGCGGTGGTCACCTCCCCGTTCCTGAGCCGGTAGATGAACGATGGCCCCGTGGTGGTCAGCTCATCCAGCCCGTCTTCTCCGTAGAAGACGAAGGCCCGCTCTGCCCCGCGATTGCGCAGCACGTCGACCATCAGTTCTGCCATTCGTGGATCGGACGTTCCTACGGAGAGGCGGCTCGCACCGGCGGGGTTGGTGAGCGGTCCGAGGAAGTTGAAGACGGTCCGGATGCCGAGCGAGGAACGCACGGAGCCGGCGTGGCGCATCGCCGGGTGATACCGGGGAGCGAAGAAGAAACCGAAACCGACCTCGCGTACCATGGCGGCTGTAGCGTCCGGCTCCATCTCGAGGTTGAAGCCCAGCGCTTCGAGCACGTCCGCGGAACCGGTCTTCGAGGACGCGGCCCGGTTCCCGTGTTTGGCGATCTTGACGCCCACTCCGGCAGCGATGAATGCGGCCGTCGTCGAGATGTTGAAAGTCCCGGATTGATCACCACCGGTCCCGACCGAGTCGACCACCGGCTCCCCCACATCCACTTGGACCGATGCATCCACCATGGCGTTGACGAGGCCGGTCATCTCCTCAGCGGTCTCGCCCTTTGCTCGCAGCGCCACGAGCAGTGCCGCGATCTGCGACTCGGACGCGTCGCCGGACATGATCTCGGCCATCGCCTCGTACGCCTCGTCGCGTGTGAGGTCGGAACCGGAGATCAATCGATTGAGTGTTGCGGGCCACGAGATGCCGGACATAGATGGAGACCCTACCCGGTCAGCACGGTCCGGAGCGAGGCGGCCGCGTCCCGCGCCGCCGAGGAGAATGGCCGCGGAGGCTCGGCGTTGGCCCACACCTCGAATGCGGCGATCATCGCGGCCACAGCGGCGGCCGCTGTGATCCTCGCCTCGATCGGACCAACCGTGCCACCACGAACGAACTGTCGAGCCAAGTCAGCCTCGAAGTGGCGAAACGCCTCGCTGAGCGATGACCTCAGTGCCGGCTCGGCAAGCAGGAATTCAAGACGTTGACGCATCTCGGCATCCGACAGATGGAATTCGAGGCCGCCGATCGCTTCAACAACGGCGATCGAAGCTTCAACCGGTGAATGGTGCACCAACTCGCCTTCGAACAACTCCCTCGTCGGAAGCTCCAGCTCGTCCCACAGGAAGATGCCCTCCTTTGTCCCGAATGCCCGGTACACCGTTGACGCCGAAACGTCGGCGGCGGCAGCGATCGCTTCAACGGTGGTGGCGGCGTACCCGGCATCGAATGCGCCGCGGAAGGCCTCGTCCTGGACGCGGAGCATCATCGCCCGCCGCTTGCGGTCGGTCAGCGACATTGGAAACCGATTCATCCTGACAGAGACTATCATATGACAGCGACTGTCACGTAGGAGTGCCCGAGATGAACCCAGCGGTGAAGACAACCGGACTCACGAAGACGTACGGCGAAGGCGAGACCGAGGTTCGCGCACTGCGAGACGTCTCACTCGAGATCCCGAAGGGTGAACTTGCGGTGCTGCTTGGTCCCAGCGGCTCCGGCAAGACGACGCTGCTCAACCAGATCGGGGCACTCGAGGAACCGACCTCCGGCACCGTCGAGGCAGACGGCGTAGCCATCGGCGATCTCGACGACAAGGGGCGCACGGCCTATCGGCTCCACTCGATCGGGTTCGTCTTCCAGTTCTACAACCTCGTCCCGACTCTGACGGCGAAGGAGAACGTGGCCCTAATTGCCGAACTGGCCTCGTCCGACGGTCTCCAACGCACCGAAGAGGTCCTCGAGCGGGTCGGCCTCGGCGACCGTATGGATCATTTCCCGGGACAGCTCTCGGGGGGTGAACAGCAGCGCGTCTCCATCGCGCGCGGCCTTGTGAAGGATCCGCCGCTGATGCTCTGTGACGAGCCCACGGGCTCCCTCGACGTGGAGAGTGGGATCTCGATCCTCAACCTGCTGCGGGACGTCACGCGCGACGGCGAACGTTCCGTGCTCATCGTCACCCACAACGCGGTGACCGCAAAGATGGCCGATCGGGTCATCCGCCTCCGTGATGGCCAGATCACCTCCCAAGAGACCAACGCATCACCGGCCGACCCGGAGCAGCTCGACTGGTGAGCTACCTCACGACCAAACGCCGCAGGGACATGCGCCGGCAACGCTGGCAGTTCCTCGCGGTCTTCGTGACGATTGCACTCGGCGTGATGCTGTTCGCCGCGTCGTACGATGCCTTCCTGAACCTCGAATCGTCGTACAACGGAACATACGACCGCCTCGGGTTCGCAGACATCACGGTGACCGGAGCCGGCGACTCGTTCCCGGCGGCGGTCGCTCAGGTGCCAGGCGTTGCAACGGTTGAGACCCGACGAGTGGCCGACGTTCCATTTCGGATCGGTGACGACGTCTTGCACGGCCGGCTCATCGGAATGCCATCCGAGGCCCAGCCGGTCATCAACGCGATCGATGTCACAAGCGGCGGCTACCTGAACACGGCCTCACCGCAGGGGCTCGTTGCAGAGCAGCACGTGGCCGACTTCTTCGAACTCGGCCTCGGCGACCAGATCGCCGTGCTAGCCGGATCTGAGTGGGTCCCCGGGTCCGTGGTCGGAACCGCCGTGTCCGCCGAGTACCTCTGGCCGGCGGAGAGCCGCCAGAACTTCTTCCCAGCTCCGGGGACGTTCGGCGTCGCGTTCGTCTCCGAGGATCTCCTCAACACGGCCCCCTCGACGGCCGTCGCCGAGCAGACGTTGATCCTCTACGCCGAAGATGCCGATCGCGAGGGGACCGACGCAGCCGTCACCGAGATGGCTGTGTCCGCCGGAGCGGCGGATGTCATGACCCAGGCCGAGCAGCCGTCGAACGCCGGCCTCAAGCTCGACCTCCAGGGATTCGAGGAGATGGCCATCATGTTCCCGGCGTTGTTCCTCCTCGCCGCCGGCATGGCCACATTCATCATTCTCACCCGGGTAGTCTATTCGCAGCGTGGACAGATTGGAACGCTCATGGCGAGCGGCGTGTCCCGCCGCCTCATCACCCGGCACTACCGGTCATACGGACTCGTGCTCGGCATTGCCGGCGCAATCGTAGGTGTTGTGATCGGAATGCTGCTGGGATTTGCGATCACCGGCCTCTACACCGATGCCCTCGGAATCCCCGACACCGTCACCGAGTTCCACTGGTTAACACCCGTCATCGGGCTGGTCTTCGGGCTCGCCGTGGGAACGTTGGCCGCACTGGCGCCGACCCGTGCTGCATCGCGTCTCAGCCCCGCCGAGGCAATGCGTGGGGAGACCCCGACCCGGGCCGGCCGATCGAGCGTGATCGAACGACTGGTGCCTCCCGTGCGTCGCCTGCCCATCCGGTGGCTTATGGTTCTCCGCGGTGTCGGAAGGAACCCTCGCCGCAGCCTCTCGACGATCATCGGCGTCGTACTCGCCCTCACGCTCGTCCTCGCGTCGTGGGGAATGATCGACACGGTGAAGAATCTCCTCGACCGCAACTTCAACGAGATCTCCCTCGAGGACGCCAACGTCGTTTTGAACGTCGCCGTTGACGAGGCAGAGGTCGCGCTCGTCGAGAGCACATCCGGTGTCTCTGTTGCCGAGCGGGTGATCGGCGTTTCCGTCTCCGCTCGCGGCCCGGACGGGACCTACGCGTCCCAACTCGAGGCCTACCAGAGCGACACGGCCGTCCACGGCTTCGACACGCTCGATGGAGATCTGCCGCTAGATGGTGTGGTGGTGGGCACCGCGCTCGGCCCCGAGATCGGCGTCTCGGAAGGCGACGCTGTGGAACTATCGTTCCCGACCCTCGGGACCTCGTTTACCACCACTATCGCCGGGTTCGTCGACGAGCCGCTCGGAACGCTGGTCTACATGGAGCAGGGCGCGTTCGAGCGAGCGATCGACGCCGCCGACCCATCGATTCCTCCAGAGGTCCTCGCCGAACCGTCGATCTCACTCATCAAGGCAGTGGTCGACGACGGCGCCGATCGGGCCGAGGTCATCACCAACATCGAAGAACACGAGACGGTGGCTGTGGTCGTCGACTCACGGGGCTTGTACGACATGTTCCAGGACTTCCTGGGCTTCTTCTATGCGTTTGTCGGAATCATGCTCGTATTCGGTGCTGTGATGGCGTTCGCCCTCATCTTCAACACGATTTCCGTCAACGTCGCGGAGCGTGAAGGTGAATATGCGACGATGCGTGCGAACGGACTCTCCCAGCGGAAGCTGGCCTCTCTGATCACCGGAGAGAACCTGTTGTTGACGGCCCTTGGGATCATCCCGGGCCTCATCGTTGGGTATGCAGTGGCGGCCCTCTTCATGCAGTCGTACTCATCCGATATGTTCACGTTCAAGCTCGACATGAACACGTCCACGCTGGTGTTCAGTTCGCTGGCGATGCTGGTCGTGGCCTTGTTGTCGGTGCTGCCCGCCATCCGCACCGTTCGCCGCCTCGACATCGCGAAGGTGGTTCGAGAGCGGTCGGCGTAACGGGACGCCGATCGAACGACCGAGAGGGTTCAGGCCCGCAGCATCTTGCGACGCTCGCGCTCGTTTGTGCCGCCCCACACGCCGAACCGCTCGCGCGTCTCAATGGCAAACTGGAGGCACTCATCTGCGACTGCACACGTGCTGCAAACCGCAAGCGCCGCGCGTTCGTCGGCTCGGGTAGCGGCGAAGAAGATCTCGGGATCCGCCTCACGGCAAGCCGAGTAGACAGCCCACGGGCGTTCTTCGAGCATCGGGGCATCGAGCGTCGGGATTTCGATCGTGCTGTTCATGTCCAGCCCTTCCTCGTTCAGTACCCGGGTATGACGCTCGAACGTCGCGCGAAGGTTCCCGTTTCCCCGCACGGCCCGATCTACACTCGGAAGTGGCACCGGGGAGGCGCCCTTGTTCTACTTCGCATACGACGCGCGCATTGCGCCGGACGACCTCATAGATATCGCCCCGTCGGCGGTATTCGAGTTTGTGGCACACCTGCCCGAATCCACGTTGTCTTTCGCAATTGAAGGTAACGGTTGGAACGGCGCGCTTCCGACGGTGGTTTCGGACCCCGGCGCGACGGTATGGGGCGCGGTGTTCTCGATCCCGGACCGGGAGATGGTCGCCATTGATCGCATCGAGCTCGTGGAGCAGCGCCTGCGCGTGGAGACCAATGCCGTCGATCGGAACGGCCGCCGCCACCGCGTCGCTCTCCATCAGGCAGTCGACGTCGTCGGCTCGGAACTCTCCCCTTCGATCGACTACCTCGAGAGGATGGTCGCAGGGTCGCGACACTGGGAATTGCCGATTGGGTGGATCGTCGGTCTCGACGACCGGCTTGCCGCTACGGCCGAACCGGCTGACCGGAATCGGGCCTTTCGGCCCTAGTGCAACGGTCAACGATCCGCAGAACACGCATAACATGCATGTCGTGCAGATTCGATATGCACGACATGCACACCACACGATCTGATGCAGACCATCCAGACTTCACCAACCTACCTCACGGCTCGCGACGTTCAGGAGTTGATCCGGGTCGATCGCTCGACGATCTACCGCATGGCCGAGTCGGGACGCCTCCCTGCCATCAAGGTCGGCCGGCAGTGGCGTTTCCCGGCCGACGCCGTACACGCCTGGCTCGAGGCATCCGAGAACGGCCGCGACAATCCCCGACCGATTTCGGCCGCCCAGGAAATCACGGACCTCTTCGCCGACCTCTACGGCGTAATGGTGATCGTCACGGATATCGCGGGCAACCCGATCACCGGGGTCAGCAACCCGTGCGGCTATTACTCAGCCGTATCAAACGAAGCTGCCGCCCTTGACCGCTGCATCGCCGAGTGGAACGCACTCGGCGGTCAATACGATTTCGAGCCTCGCCTTCGTCCCAGCCATCTCGGATTCCTCTGCACGAGGGCGTTCATCCGGATCGGAAACGAGCTTTCCGGCATGGTCATCTCCGGAGGTATCGCGCCGGACGATTGGCCGCCCTCGGCCGAGCGCGTCGAGGAGATCGCAGCGGAATCACGTGTGCCGCTGCCAATCGTCGAACAGAACATCGCGGACGTTCACCGCATCGGACCCGCGGACCAGGAACGATTCCTCGCAGCCATCCCGGTCCTCGCACGACACCTCTCGACTATCGCAACCGAAGAACGACAGACCAACCACAGGACAAGGAGCACAATGTGAAGAAGCTGGTGATTCTCGGCGCTGGAACTGCCGGCACGATGGTGGCGGCCAAGCTGCGACCACGCCTTGGCATGGACGAATGGGCGATCACGATGATCGACCAACAGCCGACCCACTACTACCAGCCGGGTTTCCTGTTCATCCCGTTCGGGATCTACACACCCGACGATGTCGTGAAGCCGGAGATCGACTTCGTCCCGAACGGCGTCACCTACGTCGAGGACGAGATCGACCTGATCGAGCCCACCGAGAACCGGGTGAGGCTGGCGGATGGCACGGTCGTCGACTACGACTACCTCGTGATCGCCACCGGTTCGTCGATCCGCCCGGATGAGACGCCCGGCCTCGAAGGCCCCGAATACGGCAAGACGATTCACGACTTCTACACGCTCAAGGGTGCCGAGGCTCTCGCCGAGGCGCTGCGATTCTGGGATGGCGGCAAGCTCGTCCTCAACATCGTCGAGATGCCGATCAAGTGCCCGGTGGCACCGCTGGAGTTCACCTTCCTGGCCGACGCATACTTCCAGGACAAGGGGATCCGGGACAAGGTCGATCTCACGTACGTGACGCCGCTGGACGGTGCGTTCACGAAGCCGATCGCCGCGAAACACCTCGGCAACCTGCTCGAGGATAAGAACGTCAATCTCGAGGCTGACTTCTACCTCGAGCGCGTCGACGCCGACGAGAAGAAGCTCGTCTCGTACGACGAGCGCGAGATCGACTACGACCTCCTCGTCACGATCCCACTGAACATGGGTGCGGACGTGATCGCTCGCTCAGGACTCGGCAACGAGGGGAACTTCGTCCCGGTTGACAGCGGGAACTTCCTTTCGAAGGACCACGACAACATCTTTGCTCTCGGAGATGCCGCCGACCTACCGACATCGAAAGCCGGTTCCGTCGCCCACTTCGCCGTTGAGGTGTTCACCGAGAACTTCCTGCGCCACATCGAAGGGCTTCCCATGCTCCTCGAATTCGACGGGCATGCGAACTGCTTCATCGAGTCCGGCCACGGCAAGGGCCTCCTCATCGACTTCAACTACACCACGGAGCCGCTTCCCGGCAAGTACCCGCTCCCGGGTATTGGCCCGTTCACGTTGCTGCAAGAGACTGAGATGAACCACTGGGGCAAGATGATCTTCAAGTGGACCTACTGGAATATGCTCCTACGCGGGAAGGAGCTGCCGCTCCCCCACGAGATGCTCATGGCAGGCAAGATCGATGAGGGGGTGCGATGACGACCGTCTCCACCGACCGAATCGCAGAACTCGAGAGCAAGATCGACGTGATGTCCATCCAGATGGATCTGCTCGTTGAGGAACTCCGTGAGCAGCGTCTGCGCAGGCAGCAGTGGGACGAGCTGCGCTCCGATCTCGCGCCGATCGCCGGCGAGGCGATGGCGCTCGCCAGCAACGAACTCGAATCCATTCAGGAGTGGGTACGGCCCGAGGACATGCTGCGCTTGCTCCGCCGCATTCTCCGCAATACCAACAACATCGAAGATGGTTTCGCTCGGTTCGAAAGCCTCATGGACCTTCTCGACGACGTCGGCCCGCTCACCAGCGAGGCCGTCACGAAGATCCTCACGACCCTCGAGGACTTCGAGCAGCGGGGCTACTTCCAGTTCGCGGATGCGGCTCTCGGCATCGCCGACCGGGTCGTCACGACGTACTCAAAGGAGGACGTCGAGGCTCTGGGCGACAACATCGTTCAGATGCTCGACATCGTCAAGGATCTGACGCAACCCGAGATGCTCGCGGTTGCTCAGCGCATGCTCGACGCCCTGCAGCGGCAGCAGGCGGCGGCCGAACTCGAACCGGCCGATCCGCCAGGGCTGTTCGCCCTCGCCGGTCAGATGCGCGACCCCGAGGTGCGGAGAGGGCTGGCACGGGCGCTCAACACGTTCAAGGTCGTTTCTGCCTCGGAGACCGAGGCGGCGGCGACCGTCAAGACCAAACAGACAACCAAGCCACCTGAAGGAGGTGCGTGATGCCGGTAACGACCATCGGCGACAGAGAGGTCCACGTCGACGAGGAGGGGTTCCTCACCGAGTACGACGAGTGGAACGAAGACCTGGCGAAGGAGCTCGCCTCCAACATCGGGATCGAAGAGCTGAACGACGAGCA
>CBFDAN010000037.1:0-10784 GCA_965602815.1 uncultured bacterium | reverse complement strand
TTTCATCTCCGCCACGACCTGGTCCGCCATGTGCGACGGCATCTCCTGGTAGTGATCGTGTTCGCTTCTGAAGCGACCCCATCCCTGGGTCAGGGAGCGGAGGTCGATCGCATAATTCATGATCTCGGACGTCGGAACGAGCGCAGTGATCAGCTGCATGCCACCCGGCGCGGCCTCCGTACCTTGGAGTTGGCCGCGGCGTGACGACAGGTCGCCCATGACATCACCCTGGTAGTCGGCAGGGACCGTCACCTGTACCCGCGAAATCGGCTCGAGCATTACGGGTCCGGCTTGCTCCATGGCGGCCTTGAACCCGAGACGTCCGGCCATCTTGAAGCTCATCTCCGACGAGTCAACGGAGTGGTACTTGCCGTCGTAGACCGCAACCTGGACGTCCACGACGGGGAATCCACGGACGCCGGCGTCGGACATCGTCTCGTTCACGCCCTTCTCGACGGCAGGAATGAACTGGCGCGGGATCGAGCCACCCTTGACCTCGTCGACGAAGAGGAATCCCTCACCGCGGGGAAGCGGGGAGACACGGAGGAAACAAACGCCGAATTGGCCGTGGCCACCGGTCTGCTTCTTGTACTTCCCCTCGGCCTCGGCGGTGCGCGTGATCGTCTCGCGATACGGAACCTTGGGCCTCTCGGTCTCGACGGCCACGCCGAACTTCCGTTCGAGGCGCTCGAGGGTGATGGTGAGGTGCGTTTCCCCCATCCCCCAGAGCAGCGTCTGTTTCGTTTCGCTATTTCGGGCAAGAAGGAGCGCCGGATCCTCGGCGAGGATGCGGCGGAGTGCGTTTGCGAGCTTGTCCTCGTCGGCCTGTGTCTTCGCGGTAACTGCGGTGGCGAGGACAGGCTCGGGCTGGTCGACGGGAGGCAGCGTCACCGGCTTGTGTCTCGGTGTCAGCGTGTCCCCGGTGGCGGTGTCGGTCAGTTTGGCGACGGCGACGATGTCCCCCGCCGGTGCGGAATCGAGGAGTTCGGTCTCCTTGCCGATCATCGTTGCGATCTTCGAGAGCTTCTCGTCGGAGCCCGATCGGCTGTTCGACAGCACAATGTCGGGCTTGAGGGTCCCCGAGCGAATCCGCATCAGCGAGATCTGGCCGACGTACGGGTCGGCGATCGTCTTGAACACAAATGCGAGTGGATCACCGGCCGGATCCGACGGGACTTCGATCGTCTGGTTGCCGGCGGCCACCGGCATCGGTGGGCGATCGGAGGGCGCAGGGCCCAGTTCGGTAATGAAGTCGGCGAGTCGATCGACGGCGATTGGGCCGGTCGCCGAGCCACAGACCACAGGGAAGACGGTTGCCGCGGCGATTCCGCGTGCCATGGCGTGCTCGAGCTCATCGACGGTGGGAATGTCTCCGTCGAGGTAGCGCTCGAGCATGTCATCGTCTGCGACAACAATGCCCTCGACGAGGTTGTCGTGGACTTCGTGTTCGCGGTCAGACATCGACTCGGGGATTTCGACTTCTTCGGCATGCCCGGAGTCGTAGATGTAGGCCTTGTCACGGAAGAGATCCGCAACGCCGTGGAAGTCGGCCTGTTCGCCGATCGGCAGCTCGATGGGGGCAATTCCTGCTCCAAATCGATCCCTGAGCTGACCCAGCGTTCGATCGAACGAGGCGCGTTCCTTGTCGAGTTTGTTGATGAAGATCATCCGGGGAACCCCGTGATCTTCAGCAACACCCCACGCGTATTCCGTCTGAACCTCGACGCCTTCGACTGCTGAGACCACGAAGACGGCGAGGTCGGCGACACGCATCGCAGCGTGTACGTCTCCGATGAAATCTGCGTATCCGGGGGTGTCGATCAGGTTGATCTTGAAGCCCTTCCACACGAAGGGAGCGAGTGCGAGCGCGAGGGACATGCCTCTGGCATGTTCTTCCGGGTCGAAATCGGTGACGGTGGTGCCATCTTCAACCGATCCGAGACGCTGGATCGTGCCGGCGCGATAGAGGAGCGCCTCAGCAAGGGTGGTCTTGCCGGCACCAGAGTGTCCGACGAGCGCGACGTTGCGGATCTTGTCGGGTGGGAACACCTTCACTGCGAGAGCCTCCATGTTGTTGTCGAACGGCGGTCAGATGCTACTCAGACTTGGGCGCCATGCATCTGGCCGCGTGGCTCCGACGGCTACGATCGCGGACAGCCCGGGTGGCGAAATCGGTAGACGCGGCGGTCTTAAACACCGTTGTCCTTTCGAGGGCGTGGGGGTTCGAGTCCCTCCCCGGGCACGAATCAGTCGGACGGACCTACGAGGCCGAATACAGCTGCCTTGCGCTGCGAGAACTCCTGGTCGGTGATCGACCCGGCATCATGAGCGTCGACGAGTCCGGCGAGTTGCTCGATTGCCGTGCTGGCTGCAGTCGGATCTTCACCGCCGGTCGGCGTCGGCGGTCGCGGGGGGCGCAACGCCGCGTAGAGAAGCACGCCGAGGTACGGCACGAGAATCACGAGACCCGACCAGATCGCCTTTCGAGGGACCGAAAGATCGTGACGTCGCACCACGATGTGAAACAACGCCGCCATCCAGAGAACCACGAGCGGGATGAGGACCAGCGCCGTCAGCACGAGGGTGGGGTCCGCGGTCATGTGGGTGGGTAGCCGAGGAGCTTGTCCTTCTCCCGCTGAAACTCCTCTTCGGTGAGGATGCCTCGATCGCGCAGGTCGGCGAGTCGCTCCAATTGGTCCGCCGCGTCGGCCGCTCCCGGTGTCGCATTCGCGGCGGCTGCCGGAACCGGACGTTGTGGTGGAGGCGGCGGCGGGGTCTGGCCGTAGGGCCGTGAACCCGGGATCTCAGACTGCGACTCACGCATGATGAAGTAGATCAGCATGCCGATGAGGGGGAGCAGAACAATCGCAATCGCCCACAGTGCTTTCGCGGCTCCGGACAGGTCACGACGTTGGAAGAGATCGACCAGGGTGAAGACCCACAGCATGATGAGCGGGATGAAGATCATCAATGTGAAGAACAATTGCCAGAACGTCACTGCTGCTCCTTGTCGACAAGGAGCGCATCGTAGACCGCATTGTTCAACCTGGCCCGATTCCTGCCGATAGGTACCTCAATGGACCGGAGATCATGCGCCTAAGCGGATTCCGAGCGCGGCTGCGCGGGGGATCAGAATCGAACGGCGAGGAAGTGGCTCGGCTGCCGGAGCGACCAATCGGCCGTTACGTGCTCGCGCTCGCGCTGATCGCGGTGCTGGCGGTCCTCTCGACATTCTCGACATTCGGAGCGCTCAGCACACAGGAGCAGGATGCAACGGTGCTCGAGTATGGCCTTCGACAGGGATATCTCGCTGCTCGGGTTGCTGATCTTGCCGGTCAGGTGGTCGACGGTGTCTCGGAACCTCTCCATGTAGAGATGGTGTCGAGCACCGATGAGATCGTTCTGGTCCACGAATCCTTCCTAGACGGCGATCCCTTGCTCGATATCCCCGCCATGCGAGAGACAGCAGCGGAAGGCCTCCTCGCGGAGGCCGAGGTTGCCCTCAGCACGTTCCTGGCCGCGAGCGATCAGGCCGTGGCAACCATCAACAGCAGAGGGAGGGCGACGACGGCCGAAGTGGAAGGCGTGCAAGAGGCGGCCAGCGACTACGCACTGACAATGCAGCGAGTGGTTTCGTCGTACTTGCGCGTTTCGGGCGAGAAGATCATTGCACTCCAGCGGACCGCGTACCTACTCCTGGCGGCCACCTTGGCGCTTCTCGTGCTCGAAGGCCTCTTTCTGTTCCGTCCGGCCGTGCGGAATCTGAAGCAGTCCTGGTCGGAGAACACTGAAGCCCACCGATTCGAGCGCGAACTCGACCAGCAGCGCCTCACCTATCTCGCCCGCTATGACGCCCTGACGGGTCTCATCAACCGAACGCTCTTCTCTGACCGACTCGAGAGTGCCGTTGCACGCGCCAGGCGCGACGGCTCAGTGGTTGCACTCATGTTCCTCGATCTCGACGGATTCAAGGATGTCAACGATCGGCTCGGGCATGCGGTCGGAGACGCACTTCTGCGGCAGGTCGCGGAGCGACTCCTTGGATGTGTTCGCGAGTCGGACACGATTGCCCGACTCGGTGGAGACGAGTTCACGGTCATACTGGAAGGTGGGCAGCGAGTTGAGGACGCCGGGCGGGTGGCGACGAAGATCTTGCGTGCGGTGGCCGACCCGTACCGGGTCGGTGGCGAAGACATCGTGATCACGACATCGATGGGAATCGCAGCGTTCCCCCTCGATGGCGAAACGGCCGAAGATCTCCTCAGAGGCGCCGATATCGCCATGTACAGCGCGAAGGACGCGGGTCGCAACACCTACGAGTTCTACACGACCGCGCTCAGGGAGCGGACGAACCAGCGCCACTCGCTGCTCGAAGGACTCCGCAGGGCGATCGATACCGACGAGAACCTCTACCTCGAGTACCAACCGAAGGTCGACACGAAGGAAAGAACCGTCATCGGCGTGGAGGCTCTGCTCCGCTGGAACCATCCCGAATTCGGGCAGGTCGAGCCGGTTGAGTTCATCCGCCTCGCCGAGGAGACCGATCTCATTGTTCCCCTGGGGCAATGGGTCCTCGACGAGGCGTGCCTACAGATGCGGGCGTGGCTGGACGGCGGTCTCCCGCCGATGCGTATGTCCGTCAATCTCTCATCGCGACAGTTCCGCGCCGGCAATCTCGTTGAAACGGTGGTCGCTGCGCTCGCGGCGGCCCGACTCAATCCGCGTTTCCTCGATGTCGAACTCACTGAAGGAACGCTGCTGAGTGATCTCGAAGAAACACGGCGCGCCCTTGAACGGCTCCGCGAGATCGGGGTGACCGTGAGCATTGACGATTTCGGGACCGGGTACTCCTCCCTCGGTTACCTGACGAAGCTGCCGATCGACACACTGAAGATCGATCGTTCATTCATCAAAGATGGTCTGACGAACCGGGACGGGATTGCCGTGTCTTCGGCGATCATCGGCCTCGCAAGGAACCTCCGTCTCGACGTAATTGCCGAGGGTGTCGATGACGATGAGCAGCTCCGGTTCTTGACCGAGCTGGGGTGCACGCGGGTCCAAGGATTCCTCGTCTCTCGGCCGATCGCCGGATCCGAGATTCCCAAGTTCATCGCTCGCTACGTGGACAGCCCTCAGGAGGCCGCTCGCCCCGCGTGACCCTGTTGCGCCGCAGATCTCCCTAGCGTTTCCTCATGATCCTCGTCCGTGATCTCGCGATCGACGCCGGAGCAAGGCGGCTGCTCTCCGATGTTTCGTTTTCCGTGCAGGCAGGCGACAAGATCGGCTTTGTTGGTCCCAACGGCGCGGGAAAGACCACACTTTTGCGGACGCTTGCTGCGCAGACAGAACCTGCGGAGGGATCGATCGTTCGAAGCGGCAGCGTTGGCTACCTCTCACAGGAGGCCGCGCTGGCCGACCTCGAAGACCAAGGTGTGACTGCCCTCGAGCGAGTGCTGATGGCCCGCGACATTGGTTCAATTGAGCGGCACATGGAGATTACCCGGAGCAAGATGGAAGGGGCGCACGGAGCCGAGCGCGACCGCTTGATCCGCCGGTTCAGTCGCCTCGACGATGAGTTCACGGCACGGGGCGGGTACATCGCCAAAGCCGAGGCCAAGAGTTTCGCCTCGGCGGTTGGAATCGGTGCTACGGAGCTCGAGCAGACGGTTGCGACGATGTCTGGGGGTCAGCGCAGACGGATCGAGCTTGCCCGGATTCTCTTCGCGGAGACGACGACGTTACTGCTCGACGAGCCGACGAACCACCTCGACCTCGACGCCAAGGCGTGGCTCATGGCATTCCTTGCCGACTACCAGGGGGGTTTGCTGATCGTTTCACACGACTTGCCACTACTGGATGAGTCGATCACCTCGGTGCTCGCCGTCGAAGGTGGCCGGATCGAACCATTCCGGGGCAACTACTCCTACTACCTCGAAGAACGTGAGCGGAGGAGGACGCAGCGCCTTCGTGAGCGCCGTCACCAGGAAGAGAAGATTGCCCGTCTCGAGGAAGGTATCCGACGCTTCAAGGGCTCATCGGAGAAGATGGCTCGACGTGCGAGGACATGGGAGACCAGGGTTCGGCGGATCCAGGACGACCTGGTCGACATTCAACGGGAGCGCAAGGGTGTTGCCCTCCGTTTTCCCCAGCCGGTGGCTTCGGGCCGGACGCCGCTCAAGGCGGAAGGGCTTGCAAAGGCATTCGGTCACAACGTCGTGTTCGTCGATGTCGACATCGACGTCGACCGAGGTGAACGGCTGATCATCATGGGCCTCAACGGTGCGGGGAAGACGACATTGCTCAAGATCCTCGCCGGTGAGGAGAAGGCGGACCTCGGCTCGATCGAGGCTGGGTATCGAGCCGAACTCGGGTACTACGCGCAGGAGCACGAGGACATCACTGCGGGCGTGACCGTGCTCGACCTCATGCGAGGCACGAGCCGCCTTCCCGATCGGGAGCTCCGGACCGTGCTGGGACACTTTCTCTTGGCGGACAAGGTCGATCAGGATGCCGGCACACTCTCTGGTGGTGAGAAGACCAAGCTGGCACTTGCGCGCCTTGTTGTCGCCGGACACAATGTTCTCCTTCTCGATGAGCCCACGAACAACCTCGATCCTCAGGCGAAGGAAGCGCTGCTCGAGGCGCTGAAGCAGTACGAGGGCACACTGGTCCTGGTGAGTCACGACACCGACTTCGTGGCCGATCTCGACCCGGATCGGGTGATCCTGATGCCGGAAGGTGAGGGGGCGTTCTTCGACGAATCCCTACTCGAGTTGGTGGCACTCGCCTGATCCGCGACGAATCTCGAACAGAACGTTGGGGGCAAGCCGACACGGGGTTGCGCGTCTGCGGCTACGGGCTCAGCCGGTTGTGGGCGCCCACCCCTGAGGCCCCGGCTCAGATCGATCAACGATGGCGAGTCCGGTTGCGGCCCCGTCGGTCACGATGGCCTCATCCTCCGGCCAGAGCCCTGCCGCGACGGCAACCGGGAAGCGCTCATGGTCGGTCGAACCCCAGGCCACGTAGTCGATCATGGCGCTCGGATCTCCGAAGTCACCCGACGTGTAGAGACCGACCTCTCCAGATCCCGCGCTCAGCGGCGGGAGCAGCCCGGCAGCCGTCACCACAAGATCGGGGTCAGCGTCCACATCCACGCTGACGACCAGTGACTTGCCGGCCGCCAGGACGGTCGAAGGTATTTCGAGGTAGAACGGGTCGACGGCGAGCCAGTGTCCGGTGAGGTCCCCGGCGTCGGGACCGAGGTTGCCGACTTCGATCGAACCGAGATCGCCGAATACGACGTTGCCGATTACGAACCGAGCGTTGCCGGTCACGACCGTGGTCGATGTCGTCGTCTCGACCCCCTGCTCCGTGGAATCCGTAGCGGTCGTCGCCGTCGAAGAGGGTGGTGTCGACTCCAGTATCGGGCCTTCGTCCGAGTCTGCGTCGGCGGTTCCTCCCGAGCAAGCGGCGAGGAGAAGTGCGATGGCAATCGCGGTGCGTTTCACCCGGACAGCCTATCGCTCCCCTGGTAAATGGATGGCTCGCTGGTCGGGGGTGAACAACGTGCGGCTGAGCCCGACGGCGACCGTGCTGGTTGAGACTGCGACCGAACCGAGCACGAGGTACATCACGACCACTTGGACACGAACGGCCTCAATTGGGTCGACACCGGCGAGGATGAGACCCGTCATCGCCCCCGGCAGAAATACGATTCCCACGGCCTTGGTGGTCTCGATCTGCGGGACAAGCGCCGTCTTCATCGCCGAGCGGAGATAGGGCTGGAACGCTTCTTTCGCAAGGAATCCGAGCGCAAGCCGAACCTCGATGAGTGGACGTTGCTCCTTGAACTCCGCAACGATCCTGGTAGCGACCAGCACGGTGGCGGTCATCGAGTTTCCGATCATCATGCCGGCGAGTGGGACAAGCGTGCGAGGCTCGAGCGGGACTACACCGAGTCCGAACAGCAGACCGAGGATTACGAATGACGTGACGCCGAACGCCACGAGCGAGAGCCGTCGAACCTGCGGGACCTGAGGGGCACGTCGGGCAACCACGTCCGCGGCGAACGGAAGCATGAGGATGACCCAAGCAACCGACCACCACAGCGACCGGCCCGGCTGGAGCAGGAACGCGAGGACGAAACCGATGACCAGGAGTTGCACGAGCGCCCGCACCGATGCCCAGAGAATCTGCCGGCCGAGACCGAGGTGTTGCCACGTCGAGAGCAATACGGCCACGAGAACGAGTGAGGAAGCGAGCGCCAGGCCGATGAAGGAGATGTCCGTGGTCATCGCCTGGAGTATTGACGATATTGTGAGACTGCGAGAATCAAACCCGAGAACACGACCGAAGGGGTCCGCGTGACCGACCGAACCGAAGCACCGAGCACGATCACTGATCCGCCTCCCGACTATCCGACCGAGTGGGTACAGGACGCCGTGATGAGCAGCGGAGAGACCATTCGGATCCGTCCGATCGTCCCGGACGACCGCAACGCACTCCAGGAGATGATTCGCGGTCTCTCGCGCAAGAGCACGTACAACCGCTTCTTTCGGGTGAAGCGCGATCTAGAACCGGCCGAACTCGACCAGTTCACTCGTCTCGACTACCACAACGCGATGGCGTTCGTTGCCATTCGAGACGGACACCTCATCGCGGTCGGCCGATACAACGCCGTGACAGGCGAGCCGACGACCGCGGAAGCCGCCTTCGCCGTGTGCGACGATCATCAGCAGAAGGGTCTCGGGACACTGCTCCTCTACCGTCTCACGACGTACGCAAGAACACAGGGGATTGAACGTTTCCGCTCCCATCTGCTTGCCGACAACCACGTGATGATGCGGGTGTTTCGTGCGGCGGGCTACGGCGTGGAACGCAACTCTGAGGAAGGGATCTTCACGATCACGTTCCCGACCGAAGAGACGGACGAGACCGCGGCCGTACGGGATGAGTGGGAACGGCGAGCAGCCGCAAAGTCGATGATGCCATTGATGGCGCCACAATCGGTCGCCGTCATCGGGGCGAGCCGCGATCCGGAAACTATCGGCGGCCGCCTCTTCAGCAACCTCGTGAGCGGGAACTTCAGCGGCCCGGTGTATCCGGTCAACCCGAAATCCCCGGTCGTGCGGTCGGTGGCAGCCTATCCCTCGATTCTCGATGTGCCGGGCAGTGTGGATCTTGCGTTCATTGTGGTACCGGCGAGGTTCGTGATTCGGACCGTTGAGGAGTGCGTCGAGAAGGGCGTCAAGGCCCTGGTTGTGATCTCGGCGGGTTTCTCAGAGGTTGGCGGGGCCGGGATCGAACTCGAGGCAGAACTGCTGGCGCTGGTGCGTTCGGCGGGGATCCGGATGGTCGGACCGAACTGCATGGGATTGCTGAACACCGATCCTGCCGTCAGCCTCGACGGCCAGTTTGGACCTCTCATGCCGGCTCGCGGCAACGTGGCGTTTTCGTCGCAGTCGGGCGCTCTCGCCCTCGCGATCCTCGACTCCGCCTCACGACACAACATCGGTATCTCGACTTTTGTCTCCGTCGGCAATCTTGCCGATGTCTCGGGTGACGATCTGCTGTTGTACTGGGAGGATGATCCGGCGACGGACGTGATCCTCCTCTACATGGAGTCATTCGGGAATCCCAGGCGGTTCGCGAGATTGGCACGGCGGATAGCCAGGAAGAAGCCGATTATTGCCGTGAAATCTGGCCGCACGAAATCCGGAGCACGTGCAGCGAGCAGCCATACCGGATCACTCGCAAGCCTCGACGTTGCCGTGGACGCGCTGTTCCATCAGACCGGGGTGATCCGCGTTGACACCCTCGAAGAGTTGTTCGACGTGACGATTCTGCTCTCAAACGAGCCGATTCCGAAGGGCCGCCGTGTCGGTATCGTCACCAATGCCGGGGGACCGGCGATTCTCGCCGTCGACGCACTCGAGTCTCGAGGTCTTGAAGTACCGGTCCTCTCAGCGGAGCTGCAGGCGCAGCTGCGAGAGAAGCTATCTCCCGAGGCGGCGATCAGAAACCCCGTTGACATGATTGCTGCAGCCGGGGCGAAGGAATATGGGGACATCCTCGAGGCTCTGCTTGCTGCCGACGAACTCGACGCGGTGATTGCCATCCACATTCCGGCGTCTGCAATCGATGTGGTTGAGATTCAGAGCACGATTCGCGCGGTCGGCGAAGCCCATACGGGTGACAAGACGTTCCTTGCCGTGTTCATGCAGTCAGGGAAGATTTCGGACGACGTGCCAAAGGGTCGATCGAGCGTTCCGGAGTTCGCATTCCCCGAGCGCGCCGCCCGGGCCCTCTACGACGCCGTTCGGTACGGTGAGTGGCTCCGGCGACCCGACGGTGAGATTCCGGTCTTCGATGACATCAACAAGGAGCGAGCCCGCGGGGCGCTCGACGCGGCGCTTGCCGATATCGGAGCCGACGGCGGTTGGCTTGATCCCGACACGGTCGCAGTGATCCTCGAGTCGTATGGGCTTCGGGTCCCGGTTTCGGGTGTCGTATCGAGCGAGGACGAAGCGGTGCAGCAAGCGGCGGCGATCGGCGGTTCCGTTGTTCTCAAGGTTCTTGCGCCTTCGGCGTTGCACAAATCGGATGTTGGCGGTGTCGTGCTCGACGTGGAAGGGGACGCCGTGGTACGCGATGCATACCGGCAGGTCACGAACTCCGTCCCCGACCCGGAAGGTGTCCTGGTGCAGGAATTCGTCGCGGGTGGCCATGAGATCCTTATCGGAATGGTGGAGGACCCGAACTTCGGACCACTCGTTGTGTTCGGC
>CBFDAN010000036.1:0-10858 GCA_965602815.1 uncultured bacterium | reverse complement strand
CGGCGCGATAATATTGCTTGAGCCTTCACTTGATACGAAGCGCGAACTTCTTCGCGATGCCGATGCCTTGATCCTGTCACCGGGCGTGCAGCTCGCGGACGAACTGAGGGAAGTATCCGCCGGGAGCGGCTGCGAGATCCAGAATCCGATCACCGGCCCTGGGATCGAGCGCGGCCGCCGCGGCCGTCGAGGACGGATCCGACACTATGAGATCGCCGGCCGCGATTGCGTCGCGATGGCCAGTGAGCTCATCGAGAACGAAGGCATCATCGATACCCGGAGCCGGCGTCCCCGGAGATTCCCCAGACCGCCTGCGCACGCCAACCCGTGTCGGCTGATTGGATGCGTCGAGGAATGCGGTGGCAGCATCGACTCCGTACACGTCCACGAGATCGCGGTACAGCCACTCCGGTACCCCGACGCGCAGGGCCTCACCCGATGGACCGTCCGGGAGCGGGCGTTCTCCATGGCGAGCCACGTTTCGCAGTACCCCGTTGACGAATCCTGAGGCCCGCGACGCATCGAGCGCACGCGCAGCTTCGACGGCTGAGTCCACGACGGCGTGGGGCTCCCCGTCTGTGAAGAGAATCTCGGCGACGCCGATCCGTAGGACGGACCGAACAACGTCATCGATCGAACGGGAGGTCAGATGATCGATAGTCCGGTCGATGCGTGTGAGATATCGAATCGCCGTGTAGACGAGGAGTTGCACGAATAGGGCATCGCGCCGCTCCAGGTCCTGAGTACCGGTCCGGATCACGACGTTCGAGTAGGCGCCCTCGTCCAGGACTCGGCGAAGCAGCTTCGCCGCAATGACGCGTGCCTCTACCCCTCGCTTCATTCCGGCGCCGCGTCGACGCGTCCGCCGGCGCCGCGACGCCCGTTCAACCAGGCCGTACCTGTCATCGGTTGCCTGCCGGCGGGTTGGATCATATCGATCGAGAGGCTGCCGCCGACCAACCCGAGGACGGCTTGGCCATTGAACGGTGCGATGACTCCGGGCGTCACCGATTCGTCGGAGAACGATGTCTCACGCACCCGGAATCGGTTTCCCTCCATGGCAAACCATGCGCCCGGCCTCGGATTGAAGGCTCGTACGGCTCGTTCCGCGTAGGAGGCCGTCCAGGAGGGATCGATGCGAGCCTCAGATGGCGTCAAGACTCCGGCAGCGGTGACACCGATCCTCAACTGCGGTGCCGCCTCCAACCGCCCTGCCAACAGTTCCGGCACAACGTCGTCGATGAGCATGGCACCAAGGTAGGCGAGGCGCCCGCTCAGCGATCCCCCGGTCTCATCCGGGGCGATCGGTGTCTCAACCACGGCGATCACCGGGCCGGTGTCGAGCCCTTCATCGATCTGCATGAGGCTGACACCGGTCGTCTCATCTCCTGCAAGGATCGCTCGCTCGACCGGCGCCGCCCCCCGCCATCTCGGGAGCAGTGAGAAATGCACGTTGACGAACCCCGCAGGTGTTGTCTCCAATGCGGTGCGCGTCAGGATTCTGCCGTAGGCGGCGACCACACCGATATCGGCCTCTGCGCGCCGCAGCACATCCTCGATTTCGGTGCTGGAGGTGGGTTGTTCGATGGGGAGTCCCCACTCGATCGCAGCAGTCTTGACGGCCGGAGGCGTCGGCTTCCCCGAGCGGCCCTTCGCACGATCCGGTCTCGTGACGACCACCGCGATGTCGGCAACATCGATCAAGGCGGCGAGGCTCGGGATCGCGACCGCCGGCGTGCCGAGGAATGCGGCTCTCATCGGACTCCGCCCGGAGGCGTGACACTTCGCAGATCCCGCAGCGCGTCCTTCCGGAGTCGCCTTGGGAGGCGCTCGAGAATCAGCGTGCCGGCGAGATGGTCGATCTCGTGTTGCAGCAGCCGCCCCATGAGTTCATCGCCCGCGTATTCAACAGTCTCACCGTTGAGATCGAGGCCACGCGCGCGGGCGAACGCGGGCCGGGAGAATTCCCACCAGTAGTCAGGAACCGAGAGGCAGCCCTCCTCGAACTTCCATTTCCCTGAGATCTCGATGATCTCGGGGTTCACCATGACGAACGGCCCGTCGCCGATGTCGGCAACGAAGACCTGCCTTGAAATGCCGATTTGCGGTGCGGCCAGACCCACACCCGGTGCCTCGTACATCGTCTCGAACATGTCGTCGGCGAGATGGGCGAGTTCGGGTCCGAAGTCGGCGACCGGCGTCGACGCCGTCCGTAGGACGGGATCTGGAAAGACACGAATGGGGTAGATCGCCATGAAGGATTCAGGCTACCGAGTCCGCGCCGGAGTGACCACACGAACGCACTCCTACAGATCCACCGGATCGGCGTCGACGCGAACTCGGAACCCGGCGTCGCGGAGTTGACGGACGGCACCGCGAAGCCGCATCCGAACACGCGTCAGGTCGCCCCCTTGGATGAGCCAACGGTCCCACTCTCCTTCTCGAGCCGGGCCCAGCAGCGATGCCTCGCCGGCCGTCTCACCGAGCAGATGTGCGGCGTCGAACGCGTCGGTCTCCAAGGCGATCAACTCCCCAACGGGCGGGAATCCGGTTCCCTCGCGCCCGGCGATGACTGCTTCCATGAACGGAACGGGGTCGCCGCTGCGGAGCGTATCGAACACAGGGTGGTTCGCGAGCGATGTCTGGACAACGGCGCGACGGCCTCGGCCTGGTTTGGCTGCCAGTACCGCCCGCACGAGAAGGCGCAGCGCGTCCTCATCCGCCCGATAGTTGGGCGCGAGAACCCAGATATCCGGATCGATGACGACCACGAGATCAACGGGCGTGAGACCTGCAAGGTCACGTTCGGTGCCGACGGTGATCCTGCGCTCAGATCCCGCGGGACCCACATCGGAACCAGACGTTCGGATGAGATCATCAACGACACGTTGTACCCCCGATCCGAGTGCCTCGAATCTCGTCCCGCCGCACGCCAGGCAGCTCGGAATTGTCCGTCCGCAGCGGGCACAGGAACCGCTGCGTTCGACAAAGGCGTCGCACGTCTGGCACTTCCGGAGTTCCCGGCATCTCACGCAACGGAACACGCCCCCGCGCCGAGGAACCAGGACAAACACCGTCCCGGTTTCATCGACAGAGGCAATCGCTCGCCGGACCCGTTCCCCCACGCTCCCGGACATTTCGACTTCTTCGGTCCGGTCCACGATCTCCACAAGTGGCCAGATGCGGCGCCTCGATCGAACGATCTCGATGCCGGCCGACAGTGCTTCCGATGTGGGGACGGCTCCGGTCAGAAGAAGCGCGAACCGTTCGATGACCGAGCGGCGGCGAAATACATCGCGCACGTTGTAGGTGGGCATCTGAGGCGATTTGTACCCTCGGCGGCCTTCCTCGAGGACCACGGCCAACCCAACGCTTCCCGCGCCCCAGAATGCCACCTCGCGAGTGCCGACCACGATGCTGCCCGTCTCGCTCGCCATCTGCGTCCACACCTCGGTTCGCGCCGCGGGCGCATCGTCGCTGGTGGCCGTCGCAACTCGTTCGCCGAATACCTCACGGAGCTGCTCAACCGCCGCTTGAGCCTCGATCACCGTGGGGGCCGTCACGATGACGTTCCTGCCGCTCCTCACAATCGGCGCCATAGCAGACACGACAGCCCGCATCGGATCGCCGGTGAGGAGGTAGGCCGGCCGCGTGCGACCGCTCTCGATCTGCCGCTCACCCCACGCGGCGAGCGGTCCTTCGATCTTCAGGCGGAACGGTTCGAGATTCCGTGGTTGCTTCCGCGGAAGATTGGGCGGTGCACACCGGGCAAGGACGGTCGAAAGCGGGGCTACGTAGTGGGTGGCAACCCAGCGCAGCGATTCAAGCATCCCCTCGTTGAACACACCGTGCTTGCCGGATCTGGAGGCGATCGGGCGGAGCGGGCGTTCCGGCGTGTCGTCCCGGATCATTGTGACGTAGCCGCGGACCTTCCTCCCACCGAGAGGAACTCTGACAATGTCGCCCACGGCAAGGTCAGGAAGGTTCTTCGGTACCTCGTATGCAAACCCGTCGTCCACGGCGAACGACGGCACATCGGGTACGACCTGGGCAATCCTCGTCAGGTCGCTGGTCCTTCGCGTTTCCGAAGCTCTGCGATCCGATCCCAGAGGCGCTCTGCGACCTCACTCTTGCTCATGAGACTCCACGGTTCGGTCGCACCGTCGGGCAGCACGATCGTCACTTGGTTCGTCTCAGTTCCGAAACCCGAACCCGGGGCAGAGACATCGTTGGCCACGAGCAGGTCGACACCCTTCCGGCGGGCCTTCGCGACCGCCTCTTCAAGACCGCCGACCTCGGCTGCAAACCCAACGAGGAACGGGCGATCGGCCATTGCCGCGATGCCGCCGAGCACATCGGTCGTCGATTCGAGATCGATGACCGGCGGACCTTCGCTGCGGCGCAGCTTGCCTTCGAGTGGCGCAACCGGGCGGAAGTCCGCGACGGCAGCAGCCATCACGGCAATGTCGGCTTCGGCGGCCGCTGCCCAGGTTGCCTCGGCCATTTCGGCAGCGGTCTCGACCGGAACAATCATGACCCGCGGGTGCTCGATTCCGATTCCGGCGGTGACAAGCGTGACGGTCGCGCCCCTGCGCGCGGCTGCTGCGGCGATCGCGTTGCCCATCTTCCCAGACGAGCGGTTTCCGAGGTATCGAACCGTGTCGATGGGTTCGCGGGTGCCGCCTGCTGTGACAACCACGTGAACGCCCGTCAGCGGCCCGCCGGGCAATACGCCCGCGACGGCGTCCGCAATCCGTTCCGGATCGGCGAGACGTCCAATTCCGACATCGCCGCCCGCGAGTTGGCCGGATTGTGGACCCACGATGTGATAGCCAAACGACTCCAGGCGATCGACATTGGCAACCGTGGCGGGGTGTTCCCACATCTCGGTGTGCATTGCCGGTGCGATCACAACAGGTGCCGAGGTCGCGAGGACGGTTGCAGAGACCGCGTCATCAGACAGGCCGGTCGCAATCCGGGCCAATGTAGCGGCAGTTGCGGGGGCCACAACAACGGCGTCGGCCCACCGGCCGAGGGTTGTGTGAGGGCTCACATCGTCTGCGTCGAATAGACTGACAACCGGACGTTCGCCGGTGATGGCAGCCAGCGTATGCGGGCCGAGGAACTGCGTGGCCGATTCCGTCATGACGGTTCGTACGACGGCCCCGCGTTCGATTAATCGGCGAGCGAGGTAGGCGGCTTTGTATGCGGCGACGCCTCCGGTGACGCCGAGCACGACGCGTCGACCGGCAAGCATCTCCTACTCCTCGAACGGGGCGACGACGACCTTGTCCTCGTAGATCTCTTCGAGTGAGATCGACAGCGGCTTGCGGGAGAGGCTATGCACCTGTGGTGGCACGTACCCGCCCACACCTTCGCCGAGTTGATTGAAGTAGGCGTTGATCTGCCGGGCACGGCGGGCTGAGAGGACAACAAGCCCAAAACGGGACTGTGTCTTCTCGACCACGGCGCCGATCGGCGGTTCGGTCATCATTCGGTGTTGCTCCTCGTTGTTGCGGCGTCTCCAGCGCGTGGGGACGCGCCTAAACCACCGTCCGGAGTGGCCGGTCCTTCGAGTATAGAGACGACCTGGGAGATCGCGCACTCGAGGTTGTCATTCACCACAAGATGGTCGTAGTGCTCGCGGGCGTCGAGGATCTGCTCGTCTGCTACGGCGAGCCTTCGCTCAATGTCATCGTCCGTGGTGTCTCCACGTGACCGCAACCGGTGCTCGAGTTCGTTTCGAGAGGGGGGCATCAGGAAGACGAGGATCGCCCGCGGGTGCGCCGCCTTCACCTGATGTGCACCGTCGTTCTCGATGTCGAGGATGACGTGAGTTCCACTCTGGAGGGTCTTGACTACGGGCGCGCGCGGCGTGCCATACCGGTAGCCGCCGTAGTCGGCCCATTCCAGCATGCCGCCGGAAGCAACCATTTCCGTGAATCTCTGCTGGTCTGTGAACCAGTAATCCTCGCCGTCGATCTCCCCTGGGCGAGGCGATCGAGTCGTAGCGGACACGGAGAACTCGGCTCCCGTGCGGTCCAGCACGGCGTCGATCACGCTCGACTTTCCCACCCCGGAGGGACCGGAGACAACGAGAAGCACGCCCTCAGGCAAAGGTGTTGAGGAGGTTCTCACGCTGGCGAGGCCCGAGCCCTCGGATCTTGCGGTTGTTGGGTATCCCGAGTTCTTCCATCAAACGGGTCGCCTTGATCTTCCCCATGCGGGGCATCGACGCCAGCACCGGATACACCTTTGTGCCCGCGACGACGTCATCGACTTCCGCCTGTTCGAACACTTCCGCGAGTGTCAGCGATCCCGTCTTGAGCAGCGCCTTGATCTCGGCACGTCTGCGTCGAGCTGCAGCCGCCTTCTCGAGCGCCAGGGCGCGCTGTTCGTCACTCATCGGGGGAAGTTGGTGGGTATCGGCCATGGGGCAACTCTATCAATCCGCGGAGGCTGCTTCCTTGATCTCGAACGCGATCGCCGCTGCGGCAGCGCTCGGATCGCTCGCTGCCGTGATCGGTCGGCCGATCACGAGAAGGTCGGCCCCTCGCGCGACGGCCTCCGACGGTGTCATCGTTCGCGCCTGATCATCGTCGCGATCCACCGGGCGGATCCCAGGGGTGACCCTGAGCAGCCCCGGCGCTACATCCGAAACAACCGTGAGTTCCCGCGGTGACGACACGACACCCTCACATCCGGCGGCCGCCGCAACTTTCGCCATGCGCGCGACCAGCTTTCCTGGGGAACGATCGATACCGATCCGGGCAAGGGAGGCGTCGTCGTGCGACGTGAGCACGGTGACACCCAGGATGCCGGCCGGGGCTGCACCGGCGCCTTCCCGCAGGCCGGTCACCGCAGCCTCGAGCATCGCCTGACCACCGCTGACGTGCGCCGTGACCCAGCGGGCTCCGTGTTCGCCGAGTCGCCGCGACGCGACTTCGACCTGTGAAGGGATGTCGTTCAGTTTGGCGTCGGCGAAGACGGGCTTGCCGAGCGCAACCAGCGCTGAGATGAGGAGGGGTCCCGGTCCGTGAAGCAGCCCCAAGCCGATCTTGAAGCCTACGACGTGGTCGGCCACCTTCTCCGCCATACCCACCGCCGACTCAGCCGTCGGGACGTCCAGAGCGACGATGATCCCCCTCACCATGGTTCAACAGCTCCGACGAGGTCGCGTACCGATCCGACGTCGTGTTTGGTCATGTATCGCTCCAACTCCCTGATGATCCGCTTGCCGACCCGAGGTTCGGCGAAGTGGGCGGTGCCGATCGCCACAGCGGAGGCCCCCGCAAGCAGGAATTCCACGACGTCGTCACCGGTGCGCACGCCGCCGCACCCGACAATTGGCAGGTCCGGGAGCGACTGCGAAACTTCCCACACACAGCGCAGAGCAATCGGCTTCACGGGCGTTCCCGAATAGCCCCCGACCACGCCGCTCAGCCTGGGTCGACGCGTCTCGACATCGATGCCCGCCCCCCACACGGTGTTGGCCAACACCACCCAGTCAGCACCCGCTCCGTGAACTGCACCGGCAATTTCCGCGATGTCCGTGGCGTTGGGTGAGAGCTTGGCACCGATCGGCAGATCAGTCGCGGCCCGCACCGCCCGCACCACGTCAGCCGAGGAGTCCGAGTCGAGTGCAAACAAGCGCCCATCTTCAAGGTTCGGGCAAGAAAGGTTGATCTCGACCGCTGCCACCCCGGCTCTCTCCAGGCCGGCGGCAACTGCCGCGAAGCCCTCGACGTCGTGTCCGACCGCGGATCCCCATATCGGGACCGGGACGTCTCCAATCCGGGGACCGATATCACGGATCCAGGCTTCGATCCCCGGGTTCTGGATCCCGATGCCGTTCAACATTCCGGCACCGGCCGACGACAGCCGGGGCGGAACCCGACCCGGCCACGGATCCGGCGAGACCGACTTCGCGACCGCCGCTCCGTAGAAATGGAAATCGCTTGCACCGGCAAAGTCGACAACCGAACCGACCGTGCCCGATGCCGCTACGATCGGACTCCGCAACATGAACCGCCCCAAGCCGGTGTGCAGATCTCGACCTTCCCTCTTCACTGCATGTGCTCCGTTGGCGTCGCCGTTGCCGTCATGAAACCACGGTGCGGACTACGCCGTCGACAGCCGTGACGGTGCCGCGATAGATCGTAGCCATCGGCTTGCCGCGCAATCGAAGCCCGAGGTATGGGCTGTTTCGGGCCTTCGAGAGGGTTGTCGCCGGTGTCCACTCGACGGATGGGTCGAAAACCGTGACGTTGGCCGGTCCACCAACCGCGAGCAGAAGACCCTGCTCCTCGATCTGTCCGATCCGGGCCGGCGCGACAGAAAGTCGATCGTAGAACGCCTCCTGATCGAGTTCGGCGAAGGTGTTGACCACAGCCGCTGCCCACTCCAGACCGATGACGCCATTTGGAGCATGCTCCCAGGGCACCTCCTCTTCATGCTCCGCGTGCGGCGCATGGTCGGTTCCGACCACGTCGATCGTTCCGTCCGCGAGACCTCGACGGAGCGACTCGCGGTCCTCCGTCGACCGAAGCGGAGGCATCATCTTGTACACCGGATCGGTGCCTTCGGCGGCGTGGTGGTCGAAGGCCAGGTGATGGGGAGTGACCTCTGCCGTCACGGGCAGACCCTTCGCCTTTGCGGCGGCGACCATCTCGACTCCGTTCCCAGTCGACAGGTGCTGTACGTGGTATCGGGCGCCGGTCACTTCGACGAGTTCGAGGTCACGCGCAATGATCACATCATCGGCCGCGGCAGGAATCCCATACATCCCACGCAGCGATGAGACCGCCCCTTCGTGCATGTGCCCTCCCCGTGATAGCCCTACGTCGACGGCGTGCTGCGAGATGACTCCCCCGCGAGCGGCGAGGTAGTCCATTGCTCTACGCAGCAACCCCGCGTCGGCGACGACGTCCCCATCGTCGGAGAACACCCTGACGCCGGCAGCCCAGAGTTCATCGAGATGCGCCAGATCCACACCTGCGCGACCCATGCTGACGGCGCCGGCCGGTATCACGTCGACCAAACCCACCTCGGCACCCCGGTCCGCGACAAATCGGGCAAGATGGCCCGCATCGGTCGCAGGGTTGGTGTTCGGCATCACAACAACGGCGGTATAGCCACCCGCCGCAGCGGCCCTCGATCCGGAAGTGACGTCCTCCTTCCACTCTTGGCCTGGTTCCCGGAAGTGAGCGTGGAGATCCACCAAACCGGGACCAACCCAGGCGCCCGTGCAGTTGATCCGCTCGTCACCGTCGAGTCCGGTCCCAATGTCGGCGATGCGCCCGTCGGCGATGAGAACATCGGCCTCCACAGGCCCATCGGCAGTGAGGACGGTGCCCCCGGCAAGTATCAAATCACTCTGCATGCTCACCTCCGAGCAGTCGAAAGAGAACGGCCATTCGGACGGCGACGCCGTTGAAGACCTGGTCGAGGATCAACGCTCTCGGGTCGTCGGCGACAGCCCCCTCGATCTCAACGCCGCGGTTCATCGGGCCCGGATGGAGCACGACCGCATCTGGCTTGAGTCGGGCAAATCGATCCTTTGTGATTCCGTATCGCGCTGTGTACTCGGAGAGTGACGGGAACACGGAGGCGCCACCGCGTTCGGCCTGCACCCGCAGCACGTACACCACGTCGAGATCCGGTAGAACCGCATCGAGGTCCTCGCTCACCGTAGCCTCAAACACCTCGGGGACTACTGGAAGCAGCGTTCTCGGTGCGACCATGGTCACCTCCGCACCCAGGGTCGAGAACGCCTGGATGTCGGATCGTGCAACTCTGGAGTGTCGAATATCCCCGACGATCCCGATCTTCAGGCCGTCCAGCGCACCGAAGTGTTGCCGGATCGTAAGGGCGTCGAGCAACGCCTGCGTGGGGTGTTGATGGGCTCCATCGCCACCGTTGAGGACCGGCTGCTCGATCCATTCTGCGATGCGCCAGGGCGCACCGGTGGCCGTGTGGCGCACGACCATGGCATCGGTTCCCATTGCCTTGATGGTCAGGACCGTGTCTTTGAGGCTCTCACCCTTGGAGAGCGACGACGTTCCCGGAGAGAACGACATTGTGTCGGCACTGAGTGCCTTCGCCGCCTTTTCGAACGACATCTTCGTCCGCGTCGACGCTTCGAAGAACATCGTGGCAACCGTCTTGCCGCGGAGCGCGGGAACCTTCGGGATGGGTCGATGTAGGACCTCAACGAACTCGTCAGCATCGTCCAGCAACCCGCCGAGGTCGTCTCGAGTAAGGCCCTCAATCGTCAGGAAATGATTCATGCGGTGTCCCTCGTCTCGATGATCACGCCGTCCTCTCCGTCTCGTTCGACAAGGCTCACAGTGACTCGCTCGTCCCGCGAAGTCGGAACGTTCTTCCCTACGTAGTCCGGCCGGATCGGGAGTTCCCGGTGTCCGCGGTCGACGAGCGCGGCAAGCTGGACCCGGTTCGGGCGTCCCAGATCGGCAAGAGCGTCGAGTGCAGCGCGGATCGTACGTCCCGTGTACAACACGTCGTCCACGAGAACAACCGTCTTGCCCGCGAGCGGTACGGGTACCTCAGTGGCGCCGAGAGGGCGCTTCGGCCGACGATCCTGGTCGTCCCGATACATGCCAATGTCGAGGCTGCCCCACGAAATCGACTCCCCCTCGATCTCCTCCAAGGCAGCCGCCAGTCGTTCTGCCAGCGGTACTCCCCTCGTCTGAATCCCGAGCAGGACAACATCGTCCGATCCTCGGTTGCGTTCCAGAACCTCATGTGCAATCCGCCGAATGGCCCGATCGACGTCGCCTGCGTCCATCACACGCGCCATGGGATCAACCTCCCAACATAAGAAAAGCGGCCGACGGTT
>CBFDAN010000035.1:0-10875 GCA_965602815.1 uncultured bacterium | reverse complement strand
AGTCCGGCTGCGACAACCTCTCACGAGATGTACCGGTCGATCCTGACGAGATCGAAGAACTCTGGAATGCGACCCCACGAGTTCCTACAGCCAACTGAGCGACAATCTGGCGTTCCGCGAGGTTCCGCCTACGAGCCCTTCAGTGACTGTCTGAACGATTCGAGCGATCGGACGACGTTCGCCGCGTCGTCGCCGATACGGGGGAGCTTCGCCGAATTCCGCTCGTAGCGACTCCGCTGCACGCCATCCTCTTCGGGCGTCTCCTCGAGCTCGGCGGCCAACGCCGAGTCATCAGTTGAGTCATCGTCCTCGGATTGGTCGTCGGTGGTTGGCTCGTCGTTCACGGCGGTGGCGTCCTCATCCGGCCTTACAGGTGTCGCCGGAGCGTCGGCATCCTCACCGTCACCGGTCGCAGGTCGTGTCTCTTCCGCTGAGGCGATCTCCGCCGCCTCGGCCCGTTCTTGGCTCAGTCGGGCGCGTTCGTGCTCGATGCGGTTGGCTTGCTCCTCGATTTCGGTGCGGCGCTGTTCCGCTTCAGTCATCACGGCCTCTGCCGACTCCTTCGCCTCGGCCAGGACCTGGTCGGCTTGGGCCGATGCCTCGGCGGCGACCTGTTCGGCGCGTTCGTTCGCCGCGCGAAGAGCCTCTTCGGCAGCTTCGCTCGCACTCTCAACGGAGTCCAGAGCGATTCCGGCCGCGCCCACGACGGCCTCTCGATCTGCAATCTCGGACTCGCGGCGTTCGATTTCCGCAAGGCGAGCACGCACATCATCCTCTGCAGCGTCTCGTTCGGCGGCGCGGCGGTTCAGTTCGTCACGCCGCCCCTCGAGGTCGGCGCGCATCTGCTCGACTTCTTGAATCGTCGACTCATGCTGCGTCCGCGTCTCCTGGAGCTCTGCAATCTCAGCCGTGAGTCGCTCGATCTCCAACCTCGCCGCGGTGGCCTCACCCTCTGCCGAAGCTCGGATTCCAACAGCCTCGCGCTGGGCTTGCTCAACAATGGTGAATGCTCGCTGCTCTGCGTCCGAAAGATCCGATGCCTGCATGCGAGCTGCGGTCAGAACCCGATCGGCTTCGTCACGGAGCGCATTCGCCTCCGCGCGGATGCTCTCGGATTCGGCTTCAGCGTTCGCGATCATCTTTGCGGATCCGCGCGCCTCTTGCTCAGACTCCTTGAGAGTCTGTGCGACTTCGCGTTCACGCTCGTCTGCTTGGTTGATTCGCGCCGTCGCAGTAGCGAGGAGTTCTTCGGCCTCAACCTCCGCGGCACCAAGCTTGTCGGCAGCGGCCGCTTCGGCGCCGGAGATGACCGACTCGGCCTGCGCTTCCGCGTTCTCCAGGAGTTCCATCTGCTCTTCGTATTCGTGACGAACCGCAGCGGCTTTCTCCCTCATCCTCGCGACATCTTCTCTGGCGGTCGCCGTCATGTCCTCAACCGACTTTCGCGCTTCGCTGAGGAGTTGCTCTGCTTCAGATCGCAGGCGCACGGCCTGCTCCTCAGCGGCAGCGGTGGCGGTCTGTCCGTCCGCCTGAATCGAACCGGCGATTTCTTCTGCTCGAGACCGGATCGAGGCGGCCGACTCGTCCGCCTCTCTGCGAATCCGGGCGCTCTCTTCAGTCGCCTCCAGCACTCTTCGCTCAACCTCACCGTGGGCCGCTGCTCGAATCTCGTCGGCTTCCGAGGTGGCCTCACCGCGGAGACGCTCGGACTCTTCGTATGCGGCGATGACCGCTTCTTCGGCCTGGCGAGCGATGTCATCGACGGACGCGATTCGCTCCTCGGCTCGAGCTTCGGCCGCTGCAAGGATGGCGTGTTGCTGGTCGGCCGCCTCCCAGGACATCTCGGCGTCTACGAGGAGCTTGAGGGCGCGCTCCTGCTCAACCTCGGCCTCGGCGTATCGGGCTTCGATACGCCGGTATACATCGTCGAACGCCTTTGACGCTTCCGCGTCGGCACGAGCCACCGTAGCGTTGGCGTCTCTCTCGGCCTCCGCCCGTGCCGTCTCAGCTTCGCGTTGGGCGATGTCGGCAGCAGCTTGGGCTCCGCGGCGAGCCTCCTCGGCCTCCTCCTTCACCGCGACGGCTTCCTCGCGAGCGGCCGAACGAACCGATTCAGCCTCCTCATGGAGTCGACGTGCGTCGGCCACGATCTCCTCGACCTGGGCTTCGGCTGACAGGCGCTGCCGCTCGGCTTCGTCACGCATCGTTCTTGCGTCACGCTTCGCCTGCTCGACGATCACCACCGACTCCTGCTCGGCGCTCGCTTTGATGCGGTCCGCTTCCTCGCGCACGGCCGCAGCCTCGTCGTCAATCCTTGTTGCTTCCCCGCGCAACCGGTCGACGTGCGCTTGTGCTTCGGCGAGAGCCGATCCCGTCCGCTCCTCAGCTGCGACGACCTCGGCTAGCCGTGCGTCCAGCTCTGCTCTCTGCTCCTCGAATTCTGTGGCGGTCTTGGCGGCAAGCGCCTCCGCGGCTTCCTGGGAAGCCTTGATCTCGGCTTCGACGCTCGTACGGCGCTCCTCTGCCTCCAGGATCATCGTTTGCGCAGCAGCTTCGGCTTCAGCTTGCGTCGTTGCGCTCTCGGTCAACGCCGCTGCGAGTGTCTCCTGGGCTTCAGCCTCAAGCCGAGCTGCATCCTCTTCCGCGGCTTGGCGGATCTGCGCGCCCCGCTCGTCGAAACCGGTCAGGATCGACTGCATCCGTTCTTCCGCATCGGCGATCAGCTCGCGAGCGTCGCGTTGTGCGGCCGACACCTTCTTCGCTGCTTCGAGACGATCCTCGTCCGCCTGATCCCTCGTTCGAGCTGCAGCCTTCTTGATGGCGCGTGCCGACTCCTCGGCTCGGTCCATTGCTCCCTGAGCGCGTTCGCGTGCTGCGGCCTCGATGTTCGCCGCGCGCTGTGACGTCGACGCCGACTCGTCATCGAGCAAGGCGACCTTGGCCTCGAGATCCCGCTGCAGATCAACTACCTGCTGGGCTTCCCGCTCGGCCCGCTGCAGCAGGCTCTCAGCTTCCTCGCGAGCCTTCGCGAGGATCCGCTCCGCCTCCTGTTCGGCAAGTGTCCGGGTGACTTCGTCGATTGCTCCGTCATCGGCCGCGGACGCAACCTCTTGGGCAGCGGCGGCAGCTTCAGCAAGCATCGCTCTTGCCTGCTCGGCGGCGTGTGCAGTTGCGTCCGCGACAGTCGCCGCCGCTTGTTCTTGAGCTGCAGAGACGATCTTGGAGGCTTCAGCTTCGTTTTCGGATCGGAGGACCTCGGCCTCGGCAACAGCCGCCTCCCGTTGAGATTCGAGGAGTCGCGCATGTTCATCGAGTTCACCAGCCCGAGCCTCCAACTCCTCGCTCTTGCGCTGGGCGGCCGCGAGTACCTCGTCGGCCTGCTGTTGTGCCGTCGTCAAGATCTCGTCGGCTGCCCGTGCTGCGTCGGCGTCGTGGTTTGGATCCGGTGCAAGCGCTGCGGCCAAGTCGTCGGCGAGTTTCTGGACTTCGGCCGACAGGCGGTCGCGATCGGCCTCCAACTCGGCGATGCGCTCCTGTTCACCCGCCCGCTCTGCCGCGAGAATGGCCTCAGCCTCACTCCTCGCCATTGCAACGATCCCATCAGCTTGCCGCTGCGCTTCTTCAACCAACGCGGTGCCATCGTTGCCGAGCTTCTCCAAGTCGGCTGCCAGACGATCGTGATCAGCTTCCAGTTCGGTTATGCGTTCCTGCTCGCTCGCTCGCTCGGCTGCAAGAATGGCTTCAGCCTCGCTCCTGGCCGCTGCAACGATCTCAACGGCTTGCCGCTGCGCATCTTCAACCAACGCAGCCCCACCATCCCCGGCGGGCTGGGATGTCTCGGCCAGTCGACTGGCTTCTCGCTCGATAGCCGCAGCCCGATCACGCGCTTCGGCCTCGATCTTTGCGGCTTGCTTGCGTGCACGGCTCAGAACTCGATCCTTGGCATCGAAGACGGCGACCATCGCACTATCGACGGATTGGCCTTCCGACGAACGAGTCTTGTCCGCGTCGAATTCGGCCTTCTGTAGCCGGGTCTTCGTCTCCTGCGCCCAGTGTTCGAGTTCGCGGAAGTTCGACTCCAATTCACGGAGGAACTCCTTGACTTCACGCTTGTCATAGCCCTTGCGGCTCGTGGAGAACTCGCGCCTGTCAATGGACTCTGGGAGGTTGGGGGCTTTCTCGCTCACGACCGTGTTATCGGCCGTCCGTGCCGGCACCTTGATGGGCAAACTAGTCAGTTCCGGGGACCGCTTTCTCTTGGCCTACAAACGAAAACGGGGCGACCCGAAGGCCGCCCCGCTTCTCGATTCCAATCCGGCGCTAGATGGCTGCGGCGATGCTCTCGTCGAGCCCTGGGAAGCTCCCCAGGAACTCCCGACGTTCGGTCTTGAGTTGGTCCACAATCGAGTTGTACTCGTCCATCCGGCCCTGGCGCTCATAAAGACGCCTCGGCTGGAGGAGTTCAGGGTCCGAGAAACCCGGCAGGTCGGCTGCGACGGAGTAGCCGAAGTCGGGATCCTCTTCCCACTCGATGGAACCCTCGACGATGCCCTGGACAACGGCCGACGAGTGTTTGATCCTGACCTTCTTCGAGCGCTCATCGTCGTCCTCGCCGCCGACCCGGCCGGTCGACATGAGGTACACCTCGAGGTCCGGCATGGTCTCGAGCAACTCGAGGAGTCGCCTGCCCTGCAACGCGTCGTTGGTGAAGAAGAAGGGATTCGTTCCAGGAACCCTCAGGCTCTTGCCTGCCTCAGCCGCGCCACCAGCCGACGTGCCCTTCGTCTCGCCGAGCATGAAGTATGCGGCAGCCTGCTCCCGCTTGAGCTTCACCACCGCGGGGATGATGTTCTCATTGCGGTTCAGGAGCAGCAGATAGTTGACGGGAGGCAAGTTGCTCGGGTCACGATGGCGGATGTTCGCGAGCGGGAACGTCGAACGCCCATTTGCGGTGTAGGAATCGTCGAAGAAGTCGACCTTGCCGTTCGGATCAGTGTGGGTGTTCTCGAGCCACGCGTCCGGGCGGGTGGTACCGCCGTAGATCGTCGGCTCGTCGTCCTCATCAAGACCGAATGTCTTCGCGAAACAGCCATTCTCCGACGAGTACACCTTGCCGCCCGGGAACAGCGCCACAAAGTCGTCCTGGACGGGCAACGAACCGAGTTGCTGGCGGAACGTCGTTGTTGTCTTCCCGGTGCCGGAGAGGCCGAGGATGAGAGCAACCTTCTCTTCGCCATCGACGTCCGGGAACGTCTTCAGGCCGGAGTGGAGCGCCAACCCGCCTCGCTCGAACACGAGGTAGTTCCACATGCGGAGTCCACCCATCTTCGACTCACCGAAGTAGTCGGATCCGAATACGCGGGTGACATAGTTCTCGTGGTCCACGGCGATGAGCCGGTCGTCCGACTTGCCCGGCGCCGGCAGGCCCGGTGTGTAGATGACGGTGAACTCAGGTTCGTACACATCATCCTTCGGGAAGAACAACTGCTGCTGCATCGCCGGGATGTTCGCGGACGTCTTCTCCATGTAGAGACGGCTCGCGGTGCGGAACTCCGGATCGGGGCCGATGTAGCCCTCGACCAGGATCATGTCCTTGTCCGCAATGTAGGCGTCTTGCTTCGCAGCCCACTCGTCGTACTCGGCACGACTCATCGCCGGCTTGAAGCTCTCATTGTCGTCGACGAAGAATGTCGATTTGGAAAGCCTCGCCTTGATGAGCGCTTTGTAGCTGAGGTTCTGGAACTCGGTCTCGATGATGCGCGGCATGTACTCGAGCGTCCATTCCCGCATCTCTGCCTGCGTCGGATTCTTCGCGACCGACTTCGCATGTGGCAGCTTGATCGCCATCTCTCGTCCTCCCTTGTTGTTGTGTTGCGCCGCCTAGGCGATCGTGATGCTGTCGTCCAAGTAGACGTCCTGGATAGCGTGCAGCAGAGCTGCCCCCTCGGCCATCGGACGCTGGAACGCCTTGCGGCCGGAAATCAATCCCATGCCGCCAGCCCGCTTGTTGATCACAGCCGTACGAATCGCCTGCTCGAGGTCGCCGGCTCCCGAGGAGGCGCCGCCGCTGTTGATCAGCCCCGCGCGACCCATGTAGCTGTTCACGACCTGCCAGCGGGTGAGATCTATCGGGTTGTCGGTCGTCAGCTTCTCGTACACGAGAGGATGCGTCTTTCCGTAGCCGACCGCTCCGTAGCCGTTGTTGTTCTCCGGTTGCTTCTGCTTGATGATGTCGGCCTCGATCGTCACACCGAGGTGGTTGGCCTGGCTGGTCAGGTCGGAGGAAGCCTCGTACGAGACGCCGTCGACAGTGAACGCAGAGTTTCGGATGTAGCACCAGAGCACCGTGAACATGCCAAGGTCGTGGGCGGCTTCGAACGCCTCGGCAACCTCTTGGATCTGACGGTTCGACTCCTCTGAGCCGAAGTAGATCGTGGCGCCGACGCCGGCAGCGCCGAGATCCCACGCACGTTCCACGGAGCCGAACATGATCTGGTCATACGTTGCCGGATACGTCATCAACTCGTTGTGGTTGATCTTGACGATGAACGGGATTCTGTGCGCATACGTGCGCGACGCCATCCCGAGCACGCCGAAGGTCGTCGCAACAGCGTTGGTGCCGCCCTCGATCGCTAGCTTGATGATGTTGATCGGGTCGAAGTATGCGGGGTTCGGGGCGAACGATGCCGCGCCGGAATGCTCGATTCCCTGGTCAACGGGGAGGATCGAGACGTAGCCAGAGCCGGCGAGACGGCCACTGTTGAAGAGCAGCCCGAGGTTGCGGAGCACCTGCGTGTTGCGGTCGGTCTGGCCGAAGACCCGGTCGACGAAATCGGGACCCGGGAGCGACAGGCTCTCCTTCGGGATGCCGGTCGACTTGTAGTTGAGCAGGGCGTCGGCGTCGGCGCCGAGCAGTGACTGGATGTCCATCGGAACTCCTTGCAAGGGGGGTGTGCCTGTGATTATCGCGGAAGCTGGGCGCTGACGGGAATTCTTTCTTGAGAAGACGGCTCTAGAGGCCGAGGAACACCGCCGCGTCCTCGGCTGCCGCGTTCGCCTTCTCGAGCAGCTCCTCCTCCGCCCCGAGCCAGTCATCGCCGGCATCACCCCGCAGATCCACGTAGATCTTCAGCTTCGGCTCGGTGCCGGACGGCCGGATCAGGGCCCGCCCTGCGTCGCCGAGTGACAGTTCGACCAGCGGCGTCGCCGCCAGGTAGCGCGGCCGCTCGTCCGCCCCGCTCCGGTAGTCGGTGACACCCGTCACCGTGAGACCGCCGAGCCTCTCGGGTGTCCGCTCGCCGAGCAGGTCCATGGCCGCCGCGATCTCATCTGCGCCCTCCGCTCCGGGCCGGACGATGCTCTTCTGCGTCGAGACCCAGAGTCCGTTGCGGCGGTAGAGGTCGGCGAGCCGATCCCACACCGTCTTTCCGTCGGCCTTGGCGACGGCGACCAGCGATGCAAACGCTACGGCCGCGGAGATCCCGTCCTTGTCGCGCACCGTTTGGCCGACCGAGTAGCCGAGCGCCTCCTCGTACCCGAAAACATACGATCCGCGACCCTCTGCCTCGAGGTCGAGTGCAGCATTCCAGATCCACTTGAACCCGGTGAGCGTCCGGTCGTAGCCCGCGCCGTATTCGTCGGCGATCGAGGCGAGCATGGGTGACGAGACGATGCTGTTGAAGACGAGCGGCTGATCGGTTCCCCCGCCGGCGAGCATGTAGTCGGCGAGCAGCACCCCGATCTGGTTCCCGGTGAGTTGGCGAAACCCGCTGCCCGGTTCGGGGATCGATACGGCGAGCCGATCGGTGTCCGGGTCGTTGGCAATCACCAAGTCGGCGTCGATGGCCATGGCGAGTTCGTGTGACAGGTCCATTGCCCCCGGCTCTTCAGGATTCGGGAATGCGACCGTCGGGAAGTGCCCGTCCGGCTCGAACTGCGCGGCGACCGGATGGACCCGAGAGAATCCGAACTGGTCGAGGGCCGCGACCACGTACTTGCCGCCGACCCCGTGCATCGCGGCGTACACGATGCTGATGTCTCGATCTCCCGTCGTCCCGGGAAGACCCTGGGCCACGTCAAACAGGTAGTCGGCGAAGACGTCATCGCCAATCGGCTGTGCTGCCGCACCGACGATCTCGGCCAGCGAAACCTCAGAAGCTGGTCCAACGGCGGCAATCGCCGCCGCGATGTCCGAATCCGTCGGCGGGATGATCTGGGCCCCGTTCTGTGCGTAGACCTTGTATCCGTTGTCGGCCGGAGGGTTGTGAGACGCCGTCACGACCACGGCCGCAACCCCACCGAGATGAAGCGAGGCATACGCCACAAGCGGCGTGGGGGCCGGATCGGCGAAGTAGCGAACCTGGAAACCGGCGGCCACAAGCACAGAGATCGCATCGTCCATGAACGTCGCCGACGAAAGCCTGGCATCGCGCCCGACAACGACGGGCCCCTGCTCAACTCCCGTCGTGGCGAGGAGGTAGTCAGCGAGGCCCTTCGTGGCCCGGATTACCGTCGCCCGGTTCATGCGATTCGATCCGGCCTCGACACGGCCGCGCAGGCCGGCGGTGCCGAACTGAAGCGTTGCTCCCATCCGTTCGGTGAGTTCTTCCATGTCGCCGGAATCGACAATGCCCTGAAGTTCGGCCCGAGTGACCGGATCGGGGTCGCCTGCGATCCATTCGGCTGCTGCGGTGGTGAGATCAGTCATGGGGCGAAGCGTAACGAATCGCGACCGGCCGGGCATCGGCGCGCTACATCGGGCGCTGTTGGAACTCCGGGACCATTGACCCACATCCGCGGGCCGTCCTCCTCTGCCGTGCGCACCGGGCTCTGCGTACGATGCGGCGAGAGATGTCTACTCCACCGATCCGCCGCCGTCTCCGTGTCTCTGGAATCGTTCAGGGAGTTGGGTTTCGGCCGTTCGTCTATGGCCTTGCTACGTCGGCTCGCCTCGCTGGATTCGTGGGCAACGACACTGACGGCGTCTTCATCGAAGTCGAAGGTGACGCCTACGACGTGACCGGGTTCGGCTCAGATCTGAAATCCCTCACACCGCCCGCCGCACGAATCCAGCGGATCGAGACTGAGGACCTCCCACCAATAGGCGACACCTCGTTCCGGATCGTCGCAAGCCACCACGCGAAGACCGGGACCGCGCTCGTTTCACCGGATCTCCGCACCTGCGACGAGTGCCTTTCCGAACTCCACGACCCAGGCGACCGCCGCCACGAGTACCCCTTCATCAACTGCACGAATTGCGGACCGCGCTTCACCATCGTCGAGCGGACGCCCTACGACCGGCCTGAGACGACGATGCGGCCATTCCGGATGTGTCCGACATGCCAGGCCGAGTACGACAATCCTGATGATCGCCGTTTCCATGCCCAGCCGAATGCCTGCCCGGTGTGCGGCCCAGAGGTGAGTTCGATTCCGGATTCAACCGATCCGATTCACGATGCCCGTCGACGCGTCGCCGCCGGTGAGATCGTTGCCGTCAAAGGCCTCGGGGGGTTCCACCTCGGTTGCGATGCGACCTCGGATGCGGCAGTCACACTTCTGCGGGAGCGCAAGGGCCGAGTTGACAAACCTTTTGCGGTGATGGTCGCCGATCTCGCAACCGCACGGTCTATTGCGGAGATAGGCCCCGACGAGGCCCGCCTCCTCACATCCCGGGAACGACCAATCGTCCTGCTTGCGAAGCGTCCGAACACGATGGTTTCCGACTTCGTCGCTCCCGGCAACGGGCACGTCGGAATCATGCTCCCCTACACACCACTCCACGACCTCCTCATTGCGCCCGGCGACGTCTGGGTGATGACATCGGGCAACCTGGCCGAGGAACCTATCGCCAGCGGGAACGATGAGGCAGTCGACCGTCTCGATTCGCTCGCCGACGCCTTCGTGATTCACAGTCGCGACATCTCCGCCCCGTGTGATGACTCGGTGATGCGCGTGCTCGACGGCGCCGAATATCCGATCCGGCGTTCCCGAGGCTACGCGCCGTTCCCGGTCCCGCTGCCCTTCGAGGTGCCGTCCATCCTCGCGACCGGTGGTGAGTTGAAGGCTACGTTCTGCCTCGCTGCGGGCCGCGACGGGTTCATGAGCCAGCACATCGGGGACATGGAGAACCTCGAGACGCTCGACGCCTTCACTCGTGCCGTTGACCACTTCATTGATCTCTTCCGGATCGAACCGGAGACGATTGCCGCCGATCTCCACCCCGGGTACCTGTCGACGAAGTGGGCGGAGCACCACAACCTCCCCGTCGTCAAGGTGCAGCATCACCATGCCCACATCGCTTCCGTGATGGCCGAGCATGGCATCACCGAGTCCGTCATCGGCTTCGCGTTTGACGGCACAGGCTACGGGACCGACGGCACCGTCTGGGGAGGTGAGGTCCTGGTCGCCGACTACGAGGGCTTCGACCGAGTCGCTCACTTGGCACCCGTCTCGCTGCCCGGCGGGGACACGGCCGTTCGCCACCCCGCGAGGATGGCTCTCTCGCATCTGCGCAGCGCTGGGATACCGTGGGGTGAGGATCTCCCACCGGTTCGCTACTACTCCGAGATCGAACGCCGGGCCATCGAGACCCAGATCAAGCGCGCGATCAACACGGTCCCCACCACCAGCATGGGCCGCCTCTTCGACGCCGCGTCCGCCCTCGCCGGGGTGCGACAGACGGCGACCTATGAGGCGCAGGCGGCGATCGAGTTTGAGGCACTCGTCGACCCCACCGAAGGACGCTCGTATGAGTTCGACCTCGTGGACACCGAGATCCCGATCATTCTCGAGCCCGGACCCGTCCTCGCCGCGATCGTGGAAGACGTGAGCGCCGCCGTCCCCCACGGCCTGATCGCGGGGCGGTTGCACACCCCG
>CBFDAN010000034.1:0-11106 GCA_965602815.1 uncultured bacterium | reverse complement strand
CAACAAGGAACGCGTCGAGATGAGGACGAAGAGGTTCGCCGCCGAGAGTATGGCGAACCAGTCGGAAGACCGAGACTTCGGACGCTGAGCGCAGCAAGTCATTTGCCTGATCAACTCAACCCTGGCTCAGACCGGCTTCGGGTCGCGGTTCTTGCCCCCATCTCGTGGCGGGTACCTCCCCGGCACTACGGGCCGTGGGAGCAGTTTGCTTCGCTCCTGACGGAAGGGTTGGTGGCGCGGGGTGTTGACGTGACGCTGTTCGCTACCGCCGATTCAGTCACCGCGGCCCGACTGGTGGGCGTTGCACCCACCGGGTATTCGGAAGACCCGACACTCGACGCCAAGACGTGGGAGGCGCTGCACATCGCCGCAGTGTTCGAACGTGCCGCCGACTTCGATCTGATCCACAACAGTTTCGATTTCCTCCCGCTCACCTACACCCGGCTCGTCGACACGCCGGTGATCACCACCATCCACGGATTTGCCTCCGATGCCACCTTGCCCGCATATCTCGAATACGCCGATCGCGTTCAGTACGTGGCGATCAGCGACGCCGACCGTCATCCGGCGCTTCCCTACGCGGGCACGATTCACCACGGTATTGATATCGGGTCGTTCGCGGTCGGTCCGGGTGGAGACTCTTTGGTCTTCTTTGGTCGGATCCACCCCGACAAGGGGACCGCCACCGCCATCGAAGTGGCCAACCGGGCGGGGATCCCGCTTGTGATCGCAGGGATCGTCCAGGATCACGAGTACTTCGAAACCGCGGTTGAGCCGCATGTCGATGGGGACCGCGTCACCTATCTGGGGCCCGTTGGGCCGGACCGGCGCCAAGAAGTCCTGGGTAGCGCCAGGGCGCTGCTGCACTTGATCGATTTCGACGAGCCGTTTGGCTTCAGTGTGGTGGAAGCAATGGCCTGTGCGACGCCCGTGATCGCACATGCGCGAGGCTCGATGCCCGAAATCATCCAACCGGGCATCAATGGATACCTGGTGTCGACCATTGACGAAGCGGTTGAGACTGTCCGCGACGCCGGCCACCTTGACCGGCTCGGTGTTCGCCGTTCGATCGAGCGACGGTTCGACGCGGCACGGATGGTGGATGACTACTTGGCGCTCTACCACCGGATCCTCGCAAAGGGCTGAGAGGTCCGGTCGGGCTCACGTCAATTCAGACAGCAGCGCGTCAACCGGGACCGTGGCAAAGGTGGATGACGTGTCGGAGGCCCCGTAGGCGATCACCAGACGGTTGTTGTGAATGATCGATCCACACGAGTAGACGACGTTGGGCACATAGCCGTCGCGCTCCTGCTCGTTTGGAACCAGGATTGGGTCGCGGAGGTGCCCGATGACCTGACTGGGATCATCGATATCCAGCAATATGGCGCCGAGTGCGTACTGCCGCATGGGACCGACTCCATGGGTGACAACGAGCCACCCCGCGTCGGTCTCGACGGGAGGACCCGCATTGCCTATCTGCATGAGCTCCCACGGTCGGGTCGGCACCTGGATCCGTTCGGCATCGTGCCAGAAGCGGACGTGATCGGACAGCATGACGTAGTTGTTCTCGCCGTCGGTCCTGGCGAGGGCGGCATACCGTCCGGCGATGGGGCGGGGGAAGATGGCGATGCCTTTGTTGGCGGCGGACGGTCCGTTGAGCGTTGCGATCCGAAAGGTCCTGAAGTCCGTCGTCTCGATCAGCTGGGGGAGGATGTTGAAACCGTCGTATGCCGTGTACGGCGCGTAGTAGATAACCGTGCCGTCGGTGGCGACGAATCGAACAAACCTGGCGTCCTCCATCCCGCGGCTTTCCGTCGGTCCGGCGGGGAAGAGCACCCGCTGAGACAACTCGGATGCCTGAGGGAACGCGAGCTCGTAGTTGGACGAGGCCAGCCACTGCATCACTTGCGTAACGTGGTGAACGGCATTCGACGAGGCTTCGCGTCCGGCGAGGTCGGCAAGCGCCCCGTCGAGATCCGCCATGGTGAATTGATCCTCGAGGGCGGCCAGTGTTCGAATGGCCAGATCGTTGGTTGCGCCCATCTCGGCCAGCTTGGCGGTGAACATTCCCTTGTCGAAGATGGGGGATTGGCGGTGTCCGGTCATCGGAACACCCGTCGGTTCGATATCGATGTCTCCGTCCCGCCCAATCACACCCGTTCGAAACTCGATTGAGGAGACGTGGCCCTCGCCTATCGACCGGAGACTCACGATGACCCGAAGTGAGCCCTCGGATGTCCCGGTTTGGTCGGGATGAGCCACGATCGAGGGGTTGGTGAGCGCGGCGCCCTCGAGGGAGTACTCGTGCATGAAGTACGCGCCGACGAGCCTTCGCATTTGGTCGGGGAGCTCGGCTGCGCCCGGAATCAAGTGTGCCACGGTCAAGAATCCACGCTCGAAGACTGCGTCGAGGTTCTCGTGCCGTTGCTGGAAGCGCTGGCGAAGCTCCTCGAGCGTATCGGCAACCTCGTCGGGGGAGAGTTCGAGGATCCGACCGATCAGCTGCTGCCCCCGCGTCCTTCCGTCGGCCGGGAGGTCGTCGACCGACATGAAGGGCTTCGCGATGAGCCGTTGGGCATCCGGTGCGAGTCGCACAGGCAAGCGCGTTACCGGGACGGAGGACATCAGCGGACTGCTGTTCCGAGGTCTCCAGTGGAGCACAGTGCAGCAACTTGGAGTGCGGCGATTCCGGCGAGCGTTGACTCAGCACCCCGATTTTCGTTGACCGAGTGTTTCATCAGGCCGTCGGAGGTTCCGCCCGTTTCCGAGTCGTAGAGCACCATTCCCGTGTCATTGTGTCCCACGAACCACCGCGCGGCGTCGAGGGCTCGCTCCCGCCACACCGGCTTGTTGGTAGTGGTCCACGCCCGGTAGCAGGCCTCGGCCATCGCCGCTGCGTCGATGGGCTGCTGGTCAAACGCAGGGCGCGGGCCTCCCGGCGCCCATCCGCCTACCGGGGTGAAGCTGAAGTGGTCGTGGTTGGTTTCGGCCGAAACGAGCCATTCCAGAAGTCGGATAGCGACCGAGATCAGGTGGCGGTCGTCGAGAGCGACACCCGCCGCCAACAGGGCTTCGGGGAGTCGTGCGTTGTCGTACGTGAGGCGAGCTTCCGGCCAGGGGATTCTGTCGCTGGCGGCGGCGGCGACAATCCCAGACGTTCGCTCGAGGAGTCCGACTGCGCCGGCATTGGCCGGATCGGCGGCGAGTATCTCGGCGGCACCGAGGGCCGCGTATGCATTGGCTCGGAGGTGCGGGGAATCAAACGAGCCACAGGTGGCGAAGGCGTCGAAGGCTGCCTCCCGCATCCACGGCACCGGACCCGATCTCGCGACGGTCCCGAGCCCCCACAACGCTCGACCTTGACTGTCGTCGCTGCCGACTTCGTCGATCCAGGCACCGTCCGCGCCGCGACGATTGTGGAATTGGCCTGTGCCGGTGCGGGCATCGAGCACGAAAGTGAGGTAGATCGCGGCGAGATCCGCCAGCTCGAACGAGGGTGACGTCGGTCGCGACACGACGAGGAGACCGCGCGCATTGTCATCGGTGCAGAACCCATGCTCGACGCGGGGGGTCAGAATACGTGCGTGTTCCCACAGTCCCGTCTCGTTGGTGAGCCGGCGCAGATGTGTGTATACCGGGCGCGGCAGTCGTGACGTGGCGGCCCCAAGCGGGGAGCCAGACGGATGAGCGGCGGCCTCGGCACGTTCATCCGGCGACACGAGCTACCTCCAACGCCGGTCGCTGGTGACTGACGTGGTCGGTTCGTCCGAGGCCCGACATCATTGACCCGAATCGTCGGCCGATGATCGGCCAATACCAACCGTCGGCAATCTGGCGAGCTTCCCGCGCCATGTGCGAACTCAGCCGTTGATCGGTCAAGAGGCGTCGCAGCGCCGCGCTCAGCGCCCCGGAGTCGCCGTGGGGAACCGTGATACCGGCCCCTCCGGAGAGCAGCTCCACAGCATGGGGAAACTGGGTGGCGATCACCGGTTTGGAGGCAGCGATTGCCTCCACCAGAACGCCTGAGGTCACTTGTTCGATCGATGAGTAGGGGAGGACCACGAGGTCGGCGCTGCGCACCAGGCGGGCAAGAGTTGCTCGGTCGAGGTAGCGGTCGTCGAACTCGACCAGGTCCTCCACTCCGAAGCGGTGGACCAGCGAAACCAGACCCTCTCGATAGGCCTCGCCCGAGTCCGCACGCACATTTGGATGGGTGGCCCCGGCAATCAGATACCGCGGGCGCGGGTCGAGGTCCGCCACACCGGCGAAGGCCTCGACAACCGACTCCAAGCCCTTGCCCGGGCCGATCAATCCCCAGGTGAGGACGAGGGGTCGGTCGCCCGCAACGAGGGAAGGGCCCCCGAAGCGCGTGTCAACTCCGTGCGGGATCACATCGATGCGTTCTGCGTCGACGCCGTAGCGCAGGATCAGCCGTTCCGCAGCCGTCCGGCTCATAACAACGAGGCGATCGGCCATCTCCGAGAGACTGTCGATGATCATCCGCTGATGCGGCGTCGGGTAGTCCAGCACGGTGTGGAACGTCACGGCCGACGGCACGGTGAGGCCCGAGATGAGATCGAGGACTTCGTCGCCGTCGGGTCCACCGAAGATCCCGAACTCGTGCTGGATTGAGACGGTGTCGTACGAGTTCAGCACCCGCGTCGCTTTCCGGAGCGAAGCGGCATTGCCGGCTCGATGGCTGAACGTGACATCCGGCCCGGGTGCCCGAATGGGCCCTTTGACGAGGTCGACCACGCCGAGACCGGCTCGGGACCCGCGGGAGGCGGCGACAGCGTTGGCGAGCGAAGCCGTGTAGCTGGCCAAGCCGCAGACAGTCGGCGGATAGCTACTGACAAAACAGATCGAGGCATCTCGTGGGCCGATTTCCATGGCATCCTCCTGGGATGGGGGTCGCCGGGACGGCGAGCAGGTGACGATCACTCGTCTAGGTAGGGAAACCGGGTGCCAATTCGGCGGCTCCGAGAACAGAAGTGAGGTGCGGATGGACCGCGTCTGGCAAGGCTACCTGGCTTCAGTACGTACCCGAGCGCGGCTGTCGGCGAAGTGTATGTCTGGCAGCCATGGTGTCAGCGGTTCGAATCTCCTCGGGTCCACCGGAAGACAACGGCAGGAACCCCAAGCGGTGCTTGGGGTTCCTGCCTGTCTGTGCGGCATCAGGCGATGGGTCATGGCGTCGCTGCGCGGCGGGCACCCGCTACGCCGAACTACCGGTGGTTGCGCGGACTAGGGGCGCAGCGAACTCTGCACAGTGGCACTTGGGGACTGTGCAGGCGTCGCGACCGAGGTGCTCCCGTTTGGGGTGACCGCAGGCGCTGCAGCGTCGTCGCTCGGCAACGGCGACGCGAGGCGTCGCGGTCTTCAGCGGGAACGCTCCTTTGCGATGCTCACGGTAAGGTCGCGACCGTCGAGGTCGGTGCCATTGAGCGCGGAGATCGCGGTGTCGGCGCCTTCCTGAGATTCCATCTCGACGAAGCCGAAACCTCGTGATCTGCCGGTATCGCGGTCGTTGATGACCTGGGCCTTCGTCACATCGCCATGCTGAGCGAACAGGGTCTCCAGGTCGGCCGTTGTGGTATTGAACGTCAGGTTTCCAACGTAAAGGTTGCTGGACATAGGGCACTCCTTCAGAAGCGTCGAACCGCCGGGGGCTGACGCCCCGCCAGAGGTGCGATCCGAGCCGAGCGCATTGCGCCGACGAGAAGCTGCAGGTCCTGCGGTAGTCCCACCGGACGGATGTGGTGGGACGGGCGCTGTACGCGTGATACGTACGCTGTCACCATCAAGCGTAGCAGCCGAAGGGCGCTGGCGGCTCGGAACCTTCCACCGATCGGCAGTTCTGCGTTCGTCTCCTCACCGGGTTGGAGAACCTCAGCCGCTCATATGGGCTGCGGTTATGGGCGGAACGAAGGGCGTGAGAACGCTCCCGCGGCCGAGTGATCTGGGCGAACGATTCCCGAACGTGCGTACGTGGCCGCCGCATGTGGCGCTCAGCTACGCAAGACCCCGGGCCGATGGCAAGCTTCGCTCGTTATCGCCTGCGAGCTAAGGGCATGGCTCGACCTCGGAGGCTCTTCAGGCCAGGTGCAGCTAGGCGGTTGCCGTCTTGCCCTTCGTCCGCTTCTCAATCTCCCGCTTGCCCCACTCAAGATTCTTCTCCCACCCCTTTCGCAGCATGGGGTCGAGGAAACGGCTGATCAAGGGGACGGCAAGGCGGCTGTCCATTTCATGGGTCACCTTCGACCCGCCATTGTCCGGCTCGACAGTCTCCGTTTGGGTTCCCTCCATCGCTCCGAAGTTCCGCCACACCATTCGTTCGCCGGGGACGTAGTCGGTGCAGACCGTCACTCCCTTGCGTGGCATACCAAGCATCTTGAAGGTCCATTCGTACGAGTTGCCCACAACATCTGGGCTCTCGTACACGGCCTCCATCGTCATGCCACGTGGAGTGGCGGTCGAATCGAGGAAGAAGGAGAACACTTGTTCCGGCGTCGCGTCGACGTGCATGGATTTGGTGGCTCTCATCAATCGCACCTCCTGAGCGCTCAAGCCACACTCAATCCTACGCCTGGTTGTGCAGCCTGGTTGAGGGTTCTGTCCCTGCCAGCACATGTCGGCACCTATGGGCGGCTACATCCGAGCCGACTGTCGTTGTAGGTGGGCCCGGCCTTCGAAATACACCTCACCGGTCTCGACGAGGGCTCCACGCCGCAGACGGCCAAAGATGTCGGCACCGGATATCACCGAAGGCCGCGAACGGCTGCCCGAGTTCGGTGAATACGTCCTTTGGCACGGTGCGCAGGACATCACGTTCTCCTCGATCTCCTGAGGCACAGATCCGCCCTTCACCGGGCAAGCAGCGGAAGCGGCGCTCCCAAAGGCGCATGGCGAGCGCGCCTCGCCATAGGCCGCCGCGGACGCCTTCGACAATTCGGGTCCTATGCAGCGGCAGCTATGGGTGGTGTGATCAGCACCGGCACCTGGGAGCGGCCAACGAAAGCCCGCCACCCCCGCCGGTTCGCCAGCCTCTGGGGCATGACAATGGTCGTTGGATCGACCCGTGTGGCAACGTCGAACAGGTGCCGACCCGCGTAGGCGCTCTCGGTTACGACAGCCGACGCGTGGTCGTTGCCGAGGCGTGCCGAATACGTATCAGCCAACCGCTCGAAGTAGATCGCAGTTGCGTCCGGAACGGTGAGGTTCTCGGATTCTGCGAAGGCCCGAACGTCGGTCATAGTCTTGCGGGTGACGAGCACGACAACAGTGGCGCGCCCTCCGTTGTCGACGGTTTCTTGGGCGACCTCGAGCGCCGACTCGCCATCAAGGGTCGGTTCGACGAATGCAACGACGTGTTCTTGTGTGTTCATGTCTGTCCTCTTCATAGGGTTTCGTTTTGGTTGTCTTGTTCACCGGAAGGCCATGGGACCGCAACGATGAGGTCCCAGAGATAGGTGTCATCGATCGGGCCTCCGGAAAGGAGTAGGCGGTAGTAGATGGGGCCGAGAACGTGATCCAGGATCCGCTCGACCTCTCGATCGGGCGTGGCTGCGTCGACAATCCGGCGGACGAGGCCGGCGGCAATGCTGCGACGTTCGGCCCAGAATTGATGGAAGGCCGTGGCCAATTCTCGGTTGCGCGCTGACTCCCCGACGATCCCGGCCAAGATCGCACCGAAGTCAGACCGCGTGTTGAGGCGCACGATGTCCTGGAGGAAGACGAATAGGGCGTACCTGGGATCGTCATCTGCCGGCACCGGAACGTTCTCGGCGGCGAGCACTGTGAGGACGTGTTGCACGAGCAATTCCTTCGATTTCCACCGGCGATACAGCGTGTCTTTGCCGACGCCGGCCGTGCGGGCGATCTCGTCCATCGAAGTTCCGGTGAAGCCGCGGCGCGCCAAGACCGCCCGGGCCGATTCGAGGATGGCTCGATCGGCAGCGGGGTCACGCGGGCGTCCTCGCCGCGGTCGCACCATGGTTGTATCGCTCATCACGCTCAATAGATTACCATACAGTCCCGTTTGATAAGTATGTTTCTCAGATTCTTTCCTCCTGCGCTATTCGATCGTCCATGACCTCTGCACATGATGCCGTCGAGCTTCGTTTCGGCGGATGGGGCACCCGAACATCATGGTCTAGCGACACCCCGAGACGGGTGAGCAGCGCAACGAGTTGGGGATAGTACCCGGCCCCCTTTCTCAATCGCTCCGGAGCGTCTCCGATCCTGATGCTCGCCATGCACCAGGCGTAGCAAGCGACAACTTCACCGCTACCGGGTTGTGTGACGACACGGACCCGGCTGGTGCCGGCCGCATTCGCCTGCCGGGTGTGGTGACGGAGCCATTGGGTCTGTTCTTCAGATCGACACCGAAATCGGTCAATGTCGTCATTGTCTTCGAGGAGCCGCGGCGCCCGATAGCGACCCATCACTCCTCTATGAACGGAGACGATCGCTGCATCAGCTCCCGCAGGCCTCGCAGATCACGAGCCTTGCGCCGGTTGACGCGCTCCCATGCCTGTCGGGACTCGGCATCGAGAACGAATTCGGATCGGTCGGCGAGGATTCGGTGTGCGGTGACTGTGAGATTCGAAACGACGAACTCAGTGAGGTCCGTCCCCGACGCCTCAACGGCGCGATCGATCAGCGCCCGATCCTCAGGGGTTGTCCGTATCTCGAGACGCTCGCTCCGTTTCCGCTTCACTTCAGCCGTCACTCAAACCTCACGATCCGTACGGCCACCCTGATCAGACGTCAACACCCCCGTCGCGGGAGAATCGATCCCACACGTTGCCGGTTGGCCCGCGATCACGAACCGACATCACGGGTCATGCCATCCACGCCCTCGGTCTTTGCATCGATCCCCACCGCAACACCGTACGACACGGCAGGCAGCGGTTCCATACCCCCAACGGGCCGGTCAGAGCGGAGCAGTTCGACATCCCCCTAGGACCCCCGCTGCGGTCCAGTCGAGAGGGATTCCCTCGAAGCCGCCGGCCTCCGCTCGCACCCAGAACCGTCAATAATCGTTCTGTGGACGGCGATGCGCCTTCTACAGAGGCTGGGGCTGACCCCATAGCTCAGCAACTGAGCGCTCGTACGGAGATGTCGACGTGCAGCTTGGCGTGGCCCGCATACTCGTGTGCCTCATCGAGCGAGTCGGAATCCAGGGTGAACGTTGCCCATCCGACGACACGCATAGGATGGCTGGGGAGCGTCGGCATGCTGTTGTTGTCAGGGCGCCACGCGTCGATGGCGGTGAGCATTTCTTCCCATTCCGCGCCGGGATCGGCCCACGTTCCGCCGAGCACATCCCGCCTGACGCAGCCGTTCGCCGCCAGGGGGATAGCCAGTCCTTCCGGTGTTCCGTCCAATCCGGGAAGTACGCCGGCCGTCGTCTCGCCGGTGACAACGCCATCACCGTTGCGATCTCCATAGCCCGGCCCATTGGGTCCAACAACGAGATTCGCGGCCGCTTCGGCCGCCTCCTGGGCGACGTCGACCGATGGTGCGCTGCGCCAGACCGCAACGGCTTCGTCGATGGCGTCCATCCGCTCCGCGAACGATGCGGTTTCCGCATCAACGACGACCGTGGTCGTGCTGGGGCGATCTTCTCCTGCAGTTGGTACTTCGGTGCTGCCGACGTCATCCGTCGTTGATGCTCCGCCGCACGCCGCGAGGCCTATCGCCGCCACTGCGGCCCAAGCGCGAATCCCCGACCCTGTCAAGATTGGCTCCTCTCAACGCAACACTCCGCAACATACTGGCCGAGCGGACGGTGACCTGCGAGCAGGGGCTCGACGTGAAGCGACCACCCATGACAGTCGCGAGCAGCTTCCTATCGGCCCCGTTCCTCAGCGCGACCTTCGGGGAATCAGCGATCAAGTGCAGTGGTTCAACCCCGTGTGACCGAACGCATCGCCATCGTGCTTGGCGCGGGTGGAGCGTACGGCTGGGTGTTCCACGCAGGCGTGCTCCACGGGATCGAACGCGCCCTCAACACCCCCTCAAACGATACGAAACTGATCATCGGGACATCGGCCGGATCGGCGATTGGTGCCGCGGTTCGAGCCGGAATCGAACCACGCGACCTCGCCGAGGTGGTCGCGCGCCCACCGAGCGAAGACGACCGGAGGCGGATGAGGAACGAGCTCCGCAGCGCCCGGAAGACCATTGTTCCGTTCGCACCGCGTCTCGTGCAGCATGCCCTCAACGGAGACAGAACGGGCATGCTGGGTGTTGCAGGCCTTCTTCCGCCCGGGATCTTCCCAACCGCATGGCTTGCCCGCTTCCCCGGCATGGAGGACCATGCGCAGTGGCCGGAAGGACTGTGGATACCGGCGGTCTCGGCCACCACGGGAGACGTGGTCGTGTTCGGCCGCGATCGTCGCGATGTTGATGTGCATCGAGCGGCACAAGCTTCGTCGGCGGTCCCGGGCATGTTCCAGCCACATGTCATCGATGGGACGCCCTACTTGGACGGAGGTGTCGCCTCCCCAACACACGCCGATCTCGCTGCCGATATCGAACCCGATCTCGTGATCATCTCTTCTCCGATGACCCGCCCAGGACGGCGCCTCACCTCTGGTCACGCGCGAAAGCGCTTGGCTGAGGAGATCGCCACTCTCGAGAAGACCGACGCACGCGTCACCTGCATCGAGCCGGACACCGAGACCGGTCGCCTCGCTGACGGGTTCCCGCGTTCGAATGGTTCGAACGCATCCCGCATCTTCGAGTCGGCTGCAGCCCTTGCCGAGCGATCAGTTGATACAACCCTGATGCGCCAACCCGTCCGCAGGTAGTCCCATGCGGTGGTGTTGCTCTGCGGCTCAGGCCCAGAGCGTCGTGCTCCACCGGGCGAAGGCGGATGCGAGTGTTGGGTATACCCCGAGAACCATGGTCAGTCCGAGAGCGGCAGGAACCGCAGCGCCGACCTTGTTCGATGGTTGCTTCCCGAATCGATCGAGCAACACTCCCCCGGCCAGCCCGAAGGCCAACCCGACGGCAACAACGCCAAGGAGGAACATGGCCAGGCCTCCCAGCGCCGCCGCAGGGTCGTACCAGGCCGTGGTGAGCGCCTCCCCCAGTTCG
>CBFDAN010000033.1:0-11151 GCA_965602815.1 uncultured bacterium | reverse complement strand
CAACCGGACGGAGGTTGATTCTGCGATGCAGAGCCTTCGCCAGGGTATCTTCGGCGCTCGTCACCCGAACGGTGAGCGTGTCGAACCAGGTGTCGTTCTGCACCGCCACCCCGCCGTCGTTCAGTCCGCGGGCCAGCGCGCTCGTGAGCCGGTGGATCCGCGTCGCAATCCGTTCGAGCCCATCCGGCCCGTGATAGACACCATAGAAGCCGGCCATGACGGCCAGGAGCACTTGGGCCGTGCAGATGTTGGACGTTGCCTTCTCCCGCCGGATGTGCTGCTCGCGGGTCTGAAGAGCAAGACGCAACCCGACCCGCCCTTCGGTGTCCTGGGACACGCCGACCATCCGGCCCGGCAGTTGCCGCTTGTGGTCGTCGCGCGTAGCCATGAACGCCGCGTGGGGTCCGCCGAACATCATCGGAACACCAAAACGTTGAGAACTCCCGACCACCGCATCGGCGCCGAACTCTCCCGGAGGTGTAAGCAGCGTCAAGGCGAGCAGGTCGACGGCGAAGACCACGCGCGCCCCAGCTTCGTGAATGCGCTCGACCGCAGACGCGTGGTCTCTGACAACACCCGAGGTACCCGGGTATTGGATCAGGACACCGAATACGCCGCCTGGGAGACCGCCGTCAGGATCACCAACAACGACCTCGAGGCCGAGCGGGAGTGCCCGCGTCTTGACGACCTCGATCGTCTGCGAATGGGTCTCTTCGTCGATGAAGAACACCGGGCCCGAGCCGCGCTTCACCCGCTTGAACATTGCCATCGCTTCAGCCGCCGCCGTGCCCTCGTCGAGGAGCGACGAATTGGAGAGATCCATTCCGGTCAAGTCCGACACCATCGTCTGGAAGTTGAGCAGCGCTTCGAGACGGCCCTGTGAGATCTCCGGCTGATACGGCGTGTACGCCGTGTACCAGCCCGGGTTCTCGAGGACATTGCGTTGGATGACTTGGGGGATGATCGTGTCCGCGTAGCCCATGCCGATCAGCGAGGTATATCGCTCGTTGCGGTCGGCGAGCGTCCTGAGCCTCGCCATGACTTCCCGCTCCGACATCGGCCCGGGTACGTCGTGTTCATGCTCGATCCGGATCGCCGGGGGAACCGCACGATCGATGAGGTCTTCGATCGAGGTCGCACCAACAACGTCGAGCATCTCGGGAACATCGGACTTCGATGGGCCGATGTGGCGCGACCAGAAGTCGTCGGTCGGTTCAAGATCCCGGAACGTTGTGTCGGTCATCGGCTGCTCCTCGGTCGGCGCGCGCTCGGGCCTGCGCCCCGTCTGTCGCATGACCTGAGAGATTCACCGCCGCGGCGGCTTTCCCCTTCGGTGAGGGCCGTCACCCTGCTCTCCAGAGGTGCCTCGCCCCGCGGTCCGTGTGCCTGCAAGTTTCCCGGGGTGGTTGCTCCGTCGGCGCGACCTTCGTCGCTCTCCCGCGGGGGTCGATGGCCCTCGGATCGTACCAGCCGAATCCGTGTTGCGAGATGCCCCTGGTCACCCTGGCCATCGTGCGCGACACTGAGGGGGAAGGAGGTGTCGGATGGTTTCTCACATCCTCGTGGCGGTCGACGGTTCCACCCACGGCGACCGGGCCCTGGCGTTCGCCTCGGATCTCGCGCTCAAGTACGAGGCCGACATGACCGTGCTCAATGTTGTGTCGTACGCGTCAACGGTTCCGCTGGCGCTGGGTGCCTACGCCGAACTCGAGGGCCTCTACGCAGAGTCCCGTTCGGTCCTTCAAGAGGCGGGCGACAAGATCGTCGCGAACGCGGCCGAGCAGGCACGGCGGCTCGGTGTCGAGAACGTCACCCCCGTTGTTGAGCTCGGGTCCCCCGCCCAGGCGATCTGCGACACGGCCGACGGCATCGGAGCCGACGTGATCGTCATGGGCCGACGTGGCCTCAGCGACTTCACGGGGTTCTTTCTCGGGAGTATCTCGCACAAGGTCGCCCATTCCGCTGATTGCACCGTCGTGACCGTCAAGTGAGGAGCACCAATGAGCCCGCTCGCTGAATCGATCATCTGCGTTGAGTGCGGAGGGACGGCCCACCTATTGACGGGATTCCCACCGGACGACCCGCCGATGCCCGGCGATATCGTTCCCTACCGCTGCGCAGAATGCATGGAAAGGTTCGACCTAGTCGTCGACGAAGCCGACCTCGAGGACGACTTCATCGACCTGATCTAGAGACCTGTCTGTGGTTCATGCGCCACGTGCGGCGGATGAGGATCGTGCGGGAGGTCGAGCCGGCCGATCCTGAACATGGCGTACGGGCCCGGAAACAGCAGGTTCGAGACCCTTGACGTGTAGATGTCGGCATACCGCTCGACTTGTCGTGCCAGCAGGCTCTTGTCAGCGCCGGCCCGCATCATGAGGCCCCACGCAGGGCTGCGGAGGTGCCCTGCTTCGATTGCGAGCGGTGCGATCTCGTCGTCGAGAGCGAGGAGCGCCTCCCTCGTCTCTGTGAGTGCGGTTCCAACATCCGGCACGTCGGTCATCGGCGCTGCGTACCCGCTTCGAGATCGGAGGGCAGCGAGCCGCAGTGCGCTGAGGCGTGCTTCGAGCTGTTCCTTCTGCTCCATCAACTCTCCGAGCAGGCGCTGGTTCGGGAGGAAACCCTGGAGCGCCCGTATTTCCGACTCCAGCTCCTGCAGGATCAGGGCGGTTCTCCACCGGAGGAGCGCCTTCGAGAAGTGGACATCGCCGTAGAGGTGGTCACCGACGTAGAGGATCTGATCTCCCGAAAGCCCGAGGAACTCTTCAACCAGTCGGGCATTACCCCCGTAGAAGATGCCGCCCTTCTCGATCGAGCCGAAGTGCGGTTGGAGCAGCCCGCTCTCCTCGTCAACGACCTTGTACAGAGGATTCGAAGACGTGAAGAAGTCGGGTTTCGCCGCCGAAACGATCACTGTCCCGAACAAGTCTCGCCACGTTTCACCGGCCGACAAGTAACGGTCGAACGTGTACGTCATCATCTCGCTCGCAAACGACCACTCCGAGTTCGTGATGAGCATCAGGCGTTTCCCTGCATGCTGCTGATCGAGGAGGCTGGCAACGATGTCGCCGTCGAGAGAGATGAAGCGCTCCGGGTCGGCGAGCACGTCGGCCTTCAGCACCCCGTCCCGGTGTGCTCCGTCCACGGCCACGCGCACCGCAACGAACAGCTCGCGGTAGCCGACACCGCTCGGCAGCTTCCCTAAGTCGAGGAGGTCGGCGCCTTGAGCGAAGAGGCTCGCCTCGGAGAGCGAGAACAGAGTGTTCAGAAATACGTAGCGATCATCGCTCAGGTCGATGAGTGTTCCCGAGTAGCTGCGCCGGAGCTCCTGGTAGTCGAGGATGCGAGTCCCGTGCATCGCGCGAATCACCCAACCGAACCGGGTTGCCTTGAGCAGGTTCCCGAGATCCAGATCCATCACGAGACCGCGGCTCACCACCGACGCATCGAATTCGAGATGCTCAACCGGCCATCCCAGGGCAGCGAGACGCTCCCGTGCATGTGCGAAGGCCCGTTCCTCCCATGCCTCAGCGTGATACTGCGTGAGCGTGTAGTCCATGTCGTACCCGATCGCCTTGATCGAGCGCATGTTCAGCGTTCGGTTCGTGAACACCCGCCGCTCAGGCGACGGATCGGGAATGAGGATCGGGTCGGTGGGCATAGGAGAGAGTGTACGGGCGGTCCGCAAACGGGGGTTCGATCGTTTGGCTGGGCCAGGTGGAAGAGGGGTAGCGGGTTCCGACACGAGACAGACGCGCCGGTCCTCACCAGCCACGCGATTGCCTTGTCGAAAGTAGACGGCGACCCATCGCGCAGCGCGGACTGGAGCGTGTCTCCGCTCGTGCCCGCGACGAATCGCGAATCCCGATACTGAGGCGCGAAACATTGTCGGAACGACCTCCTTGAAACGACCCGCCATCCCGTGGTACTTGTTCACCAGGGTTTGGACGAAAGGGGGTCGGATATGGATCCGATGGGGCATCCTGATCTGGTCCGACTCGGCCGCTCCCTCCGCAATCGTCTCGACGACACCCTTGACGCGGAGCAGACAGCGGCACGCGCCGCAGCGCGACGACGCCGCACGCTTCGCGACCGACTTCTCGACTCCGAGGATCGCACCGAACAGGTTGTGCTCACCACGGCGGACGGTCACCTCCATCGGGGCATTGTCGATGCGGTGGGCGTCGATCACGTGGTGGTCGTCGACGGCGATATCGAGCGGTTCATCTCGATCGCCCACATCGTGACGGTGGAGGCCCGCTGATGGCCGTCAATGTTCGAGTCCGCGGCATCACCATCCCCCGGCCGGACACGCGAACGTTGGTCGGCATCGGACTTGCCGCGGCCGCTGCCCTGCTGGTGTTGTGGCTGACTCGGCCGGCACCAACCATCCCCGTCCTCGTCGCCGGCTCCGATCTGCCGGCCGCAACACCGATAGCGGAACTCGACCTCTCGGTTCGCCACACCTCAGATGCGACTGGACTGGTGACCGGGGATTCACCGGGCGACCTATCTGACTGGGTTCTTGTCGCACCGCTTGCTGCCGGCGAACCCCTCCTCCCGAGCCTGCTCCGTCCGCCGGAGGTCCAGACGGCGCCGAACCTCCTCGCTCTCGAAATCGATGAGGCACACGCGGTTCTCGGTCGGCTCAACCCCGGTGACGCCGTCGACATCTACGTATCAGCCTCTCCCTTGGGCGCAGCAACCGAGACACGGCTGATTGCGTCTTCGGTCTACGTGGTCGACGCCACCGTCTCTGACTCCTCGGTCGGTGGTAGTCAGGTCCAACTCCTCCTTGCGGTCGACGACAAACTCGCCGCAACGCTGACGGCAGCGATGAACGGAGGCGCCCTCGACCTAGTCAGAGTCGGCGAATGAGTGTCCGTGTCGCCACGGTGCTCTCCGCCAGGGATTGGGAGCCGGGTTTGGTCTCATACGCGAGGGAGACGGCCGAAGTCCTGATCGTGCTCCGGGCGTTTCAGCCGCACGAGATCGAAGAGAATGCAGCAGACATCGATGTGGTTGTCGCCGGCGGTGAAGTGTCGTGGGTGACGCCCGTCCAGATTGCGTTGTGGCAACGAGCCGGTCTCGGCGTACTCGGCATCCACCCCCAGGAGGATGGACCCGCCGCCTCCATGCTCCGCGGTGCCGGCGTCGACGAAATCCTCCCCGACACGGCGGATCTGCGGACGATCGTGACCGCGATCCGGTTCATCTCGCCACTCTCCGGATCTGTCGACCGTGAGGGAACGGGGTCCGTGACGGCAGTCGTCGGACCAAGAGGGGCGCCGGGGACAACCGAGGTGGCACTCGGCCTTGCCTGGGAGTCGAGCCGCAACGGTTCGACGCTGGCCGTCGACCTCGACGTCGAGGCTCCTTCGGTTGCGATCAGGCTCGGTCTCCCTCCGCGTCCCGACATCACCGACGTCGCAGACCAGGTGCGGGCTGCGGGAGTGATCGATTCTGGCGCGGTTCAACGAATCGGCCCTATCTCCGTGATCACGGGCTCGCACAGGTCCGGCGAGGCGCCACTCCGATCGGCGATGGTGGAAGATCTCGTTGACGCCGCCACGGTGTCCTTCGAACGCGTGATCGTAGACCTCGGAACCAGCGAGCCTGATCACCCGATTCTCAAACGATCCGATACCGCAGTGCTCGTGGCCGACGCCAGCGCCGTCGGTGTTGTTCGAGCGGCTCATCTCGTTGCAGCCTGGTCAGGACCGCCGCCGACACTCGTACTGAATCGTGCGGCACCCCGAGGCAACGCAGACGTGATCGCCGCGGCAAAGGAGTGGACAGGGATTGAACCCGCCGCAGTGATCCCCGATCGCTCATCGATCAGAGTCGCGTCGCTTGCTGCCAAGCGACCCGACGCTCGTATCCGCAAGCCGCTCACCCGTCTCGGGGCGAATCTATGACCATCACCGATGCGCACCAACGGCTCGGATTCCTGGGAGAGCTCCTCAGCGACCCGACCGTCGAGGAGATCATCGTCATCGGTGGCCATCGCACCTTCGTGGTGAGGAACGGCATCAAGGAGCTGGTGCCGATCATCGCCGACACGGCCACACTGCGACGTTTCGCCGACCAGCTCCTCGCAGGCACCGGCCGGCGCCTCGATCTCTCCTCCCCCATCGTCTCCGCCCAGCTCTCCGACGGCTCGCGGGTGCACATCACGGGGCCGCCGGTGACGCATCCTGATCGCCTCAATATCCAGATCAGAAAGTTTGTCGTCACCGCCTCAGGTCTCAATGAGCTGGTCGAGCGGGAAACACTCACACCGGCATCGGCGGAGCTGCTCCGCCAGGCAATGCGTCAGGATCTCTCGGTGCTCGTCGCCGGTGCGCCGGGAGCCGGGAAGACAACATTGGTGAACTGCCTCCTTCGCGAGGTGCCGCCCGACCGACGAGTCGTCACCTGCGAAGAGGTATTCGAGATCGACGCTGACTTGCCGGACATGACGCAGATGCAGACGCGCGAGTCCGGTCTCGACGGCGGCGCCGAAATCACACTTCGAGATCTCGTGCGGGAAGCCCTTCGCCAACGTCCCGATCGAATCGTGGTCGGCGAGGTCCGTGGGCCGGAATCGCTCGACATGCTGATGGCGCTGAATGCGGGCTGTTCCGGAGTCGCAACGCTCCACGCCAACTCCGCTCGCGACGCTCTCGAGAAGCTCGTGTCGTACAGCGTCTTGGCCGGTCAGAACGTCGCCATCCCGTTTGTACGTCGAACGGTCGCTGCCGTAGTCGACCTCGTCGTGTTCTTGCGCCGCACCGGACGAACTCGAACGGTCGACGAGATCGCATACGTGCCCGACCAGCTCTCGGGGGAAGTGTTCACACTGCAACCGTTGTTCGAAATGGGACCGTCCGGTCTCCACTGGACTGGCAGCACCCCAGACGATCCTCGCCTCGAGTCGGGAGGCTGGTCACAGTGAGAGGGGTTGCAGCAGTGATGGCCGGAGCCGCCGTTTGGATCGTCGTGTCTGGGTGGACTCCGACCATCAAGATCCCGAAACCCGAGCTCCCGTCCGCGTGGGTCGTACCCACGGCTCTCGCCGCCGGTTTCGCTGCCGGCCTCTTCGCCCTGGGTCTCCTCGCCGTTCCCGCAGCAGCTGTCGCTATCGGACTCCTGGCGGCTGCGATTCCCGTGGCCGTCGACGCAAGACGGCGCCGCCGCGAGCGCGAGACAATTGCGGAGGCATGGCCTGACTTCCTCGCCCTGATGAGCGGCAGGATCTCCGCGGGCGCCACGTTGCCGGACGCCTTCATCGCAGCGGCTCGCCGAGCCCCCGAACCGCTCGCATCCACGGCTCGACCCGTTGAGGAATCGGTCGCGTTCGGGGACGGCTTCGTACCCGCGCTCGAACGACTCCGAGCGCAACTCGACGACCCGACATCCGACCGGGTGCTCACAACCCTCATGTTCGCTCACCAGTCCGGCGGACATCGCGTTGGAGTGGTGATCTCGTCGCTCGGCGGGTCGATCGCCGACGAACTCCGACTTCGACGGGCTCACACGGCGGCGCTGACGGAGCAACGTATGACGGCTGCGGTGGCACTCACCGCTCCGTGGGCCCTCCTTGCACTGACGATCTCAACCAATCCTCAGGCAGCAACTGCCTATCGAACTGCGACCGGCTCGACGATCATTGCCATCGGGCTCGCTCTCACCACGCTTGGTTTCCTCACCGCCCGTCGATCGGCTCGACTCTCTCGATCCCCGCGGGTGATGCGATGAACGTTGTTGTCGCGCTGATGCTGGCGGTTGGAGTCCTCATGATCGCGACCGCCAGGCCGTCTGCGGATCTCACCGAAAGGATCGGCAGCTACCTACGCCCGGAGCCTCGCCACAACGAACCGGACCAGTCAACCCTCGACGGACAGCCTGCGGCCGACGCCGGTCTGGGGTGGTCACGCAGTGAACTCCTTCTCCGCCGCTCGGCGGTCGCCATAGCCGGTGCAATCGTCGGGATCCTCCTCGCTCAGGGGGATCTGTTCGTGGAAGGCCCGGGCCGGTCGTTGGTGCCCCTCGCAGTCCTCGGTGCGGCAGCAGGCTGGCTGCTGTTCGGCATGTGGCTATCGACCAAACGGGAGAGAAGGGCACGTCACCTCCGGTTCGAGCTCCCCGTGGTCACCGACGCCATCTCTCTCCACATCATCGCCGGAGAGTCAGTCGCCACGGCGGTTCAGCGCTTCGCGGACCAATCGGCTGGTGTTGCGTCGGACGAATTCACGGTTGCACTCACCGAGGTCGCCTCCGGCCGAGGAATCGCCGAAGCCCTTCAGCGCAACACACGCCGCACTGCCGACTCGGAAGCCAGCCGCCTCTACACGCTCCTCGCTCACGCCCACGACACCGGCGGGCGCCTCGCCGATGCCCTCGGGGACCTCGGCGCCGACTACCGCGCTGCCCTGGCCAGAGATCTCACCGCAGAAGGCGGACGCCGAGCGCTTGCGACCTACGGCCCGGTGCTTGCCTTGATGGTCCCTGTGACGCTGCTCTTCCTGCTCTATCCAACCCTCGCCGGGCTCCGAAGCCTGGCGGGCGGTCCGTGAGAAAGGGGGTGAACATGTGGAACGAAGAACGAGGTTCGACCACCGTGGAGTGGTTGGGTCTGGCAACGATCGCGGTGCTCGTCATCGCATTCCTGTTGCCCGCGGTTCGGAGCGCTACGGCCGATGTGTGGACGAGCATCGTGTCGCAGATGACCGGCTTCTTCACGTAGCTCGGGGATCAACAATTGTGGAGTCGCTCGTTGCGACCGCGGTTGTCTTCCTCCTCATCGCGATCGTGACGCAAGTGGCATTCGTCGTCGTCGCACGCGACACAGCTCAGACAGCGGTCACAGCGTCGGCGCGCCGGGCCGGCCGGCCAGGTGCGGATCTCGAGGCTGAGGGTTCGCGTCTTGCGGACGAACTGACGCGGGTCGTTCCCGGCGCCGTTGAAGTGACTACCTCGCTCGACGCCGAGGCGACCGCCGTGACGGCCCGCGCATCGATTCAATGGTCACCGCCGGGACCCGACCTCATTCCAATCACACTCCACGCAGCAGCAACGGCACCGATAGTGGTCCCCCCATGAGCGATGATCGCGGTGCGGCCCTGATTGGAACCCTCGCAATCGGATTCGTCTTCGTTCTCGTGATTGCCCAGACGCTCATCACGCTCGGCCGTCTCGGAACGACCGCTGCCGAGGCAGCGGAAGTGGCGTCGCACGCCGCCCAGCACGGTGCGAGATACGGCGGCTCGGACGATGCGGCCATTATCGCCCGGGGGCTGTCGCCCGACGCCGTCGTTGTCACCACCGACAACGGATCGGAGCTCACCGTTGAGGTCCGGATCGACGTTCCGCTCATCGGCCCTGGAGCCAGCCCGGTCCGCCACACGGTCACCGGGCGGGCCACGGCGACATACAGCCCGTATCGGAGTCGGCCATGAACGAGCGCGGTTCGATGCTCCCCTACCTCGGTGCCCTGTTCTTCGTTGGTTTCGTGCTGCTCGCCCTGGCTCTCGATACTGCGTTGCTCGCGGCGACCTATCGAGAGGCTGCCTTCGCGGCAGACGCAGGTGCCGAAGCCGGCGCGGCTCGGCTGGAGGCCGGCGCCGTGTACGGCGGGGAGATGGCGCTCAACCGAGACGAGGCAGTTGCCGCGGCAGAGACCGCCTCACTCATCGCACGGTCCCGAGTAGGGAGAACGGCAAGTGCGAAGACCGACGGGACCGAAGTGTGTGTCGTGGTCGTTGACCACTACGAACCGCGCATTCTCGGCGCCATCGGGATCGGCGGACAGGGGGTCACAGTCACGGCCTGCGCTGCACCCCGGCAGGGGTGACGCCTACGAGACCGCAGGCAGCTCCGACGGCTTCCCGTACTTGCGTCGGAAGAGGAAGTAGGCAACAAACCCGACCGGGATCGGGAGCCAGAACTGGAACAGCCGATATGCCAGGGTGGCGAGGAGGGCGTCACCGGCCGGGATGCCTGCAATGGTGAGCATGCCGGTGAGGCCGGCCTCAACGAACCCGAGACCACCAGGTGTGATCGGAATCATGCCGAGCACGGCCGCCCCGGCGAACGCCAGGAGCACGAGGCTCGGCCTCGGTTCCGCTCCGATGGCGATCAGAGCGACCACGAGCGTCGCGTAGTCGAGAAGCCAGTTGGCGACGGCCACACCAAGAGCTTTGTGCCAGCGCTTCCCGAGTGATGACACCACCTCATCTCGACGCTCGATGATGTCGTCGGTGGTGAGCGACCAATCCTTCTTGAAGAGCCGCGCCGCCCACGCAACGATTCGCTGGACGACCCAGCCGACCCAATGGAGGGGCCGGTCGAAAGCCACGACGATCACCGTCACGGTGAACATCGCGATGAACAGGATCGTCCCTGCGATTGCCACGGGGAGCATGCCGTCGGGGATCGGAGCGGAGACCAAGGCAATCACCACCGCGACCGCTGGAAGGGCGAGCAGCACGAGGTTCGAGAGAATCCCGACAGCAGCCAACGCGGCAAGGGCCGTGCCCATCGGAACACCGGACACCGCGAGCATCTGGAAGTAGAACGCTCCACCTGCCACCACCCCGCCGGGAATCACCTTGACGGCGGCGTTCGAGGTCAGCTGCGATGTCGAAGCAACAAACCAGGAGATACCGGGAGCGGCAATCCGCGTCAATGCCCACTGGGACACGAAGGCGCCGGACATCAGCAGCCCCATGAGGAAGAACCAACGCCACTTGACGTTCTCGAGTTGCGGGGCGACCTCGAACAGGTTCAGGAGGGTCGGGAGGAAGAAGTACAGCGAGAGGCCACCGACGAGCAGGAAGAGTGCCCTGAGCGCGAGCTTGCCCCACGGCGCCGGTTTGCCATTCGGTTCCTGGGTTGTCTCAGCCATGGTGGATCATCCCCCGAGGCAAACGAATCTAGCGACCGAGGCGCCGAATAGTCCCATCACCATCCGACTTCGCCCTATCCGTCAAGGGCGGCGGCCACCCTGAACGGACGGCCCACGTCGACCATCCGATCGTCGAGCCGAGCTATGTCACCGGCCCGTGGTGCCGCGAGCACGAGCAGCACGAGTGAACCTGCGGCAATGCCGAAGAAGATTGTCGTCGTGCCGACCACGATTGCGAACGCAAACGCAAGGATCGATGGGGC
>CBFDAN010000032.1:0-11239 GCA_965602815.1 uncultured bacterium | reverse complement strand
CACACGTCGGTGCGGACCGTCCTCGACGTCTACGGACACCTCTTCGAAGGCCTCGACCGCGACATCGCCGACGCCCTCGACGCGCCCTCCGACGCACCTGCTGCCTACTTTCTGCCTACTTCGGAGCAGAGCAAGGTCATCGACTTCCCACAGAAATGACTGAAACCCCTGCGGTGCAAGGGTTTCAGGAGTGGGCGCTACTGGGATTGAACCAGTGACCTCTGCCGTGTCGAGGCAGCGCTCTGCCGCTGAGCTAAGCGCCCGTTGTGGGCATTGTATCCCGACGAGGCGACGCCGGGAATCGAACCCGGGTACAGGGTTTTGCAGACCCTTGCCTCACCACTCGGCCACGTCGCCGAGACCTTTGTCAACAAAGGGCGGCCGAAACCGCCCTCCGAGCGGACGACCGGATTCGAACCGGCGACCTCAACCTTGGCAAGGTTGCGCTCTACCAGCTGAGCTACGTCCGCGCTGGCGGGGATGCTACCACGGAGCCGCCCGAATAGACTATGAGCCGGTCGATCCGAACCCCCCCGATCCCCGCCTCGTAGCCGGGAGTTCGTCCACCACCTCGAAGTCCTGGACAGCAACCGGAACCACCACAAGCTGTGCGATCCGGTCGCCGCGTTCGATCACAAACGCCTCGCTCGACAGGTTGACCAGGACGACTTTGATCTCGCCCCGATAGCCGGCATCAACCAACCCGGGCCCGTTTACGACCGAGATTCCGTGCCGTGCAGCGAGGCCGCTGCGCGGCGTGACAAAGCCTGCGTAGCCGTCTGGGATAGCCACAGCGATGCCGGTGGCGACCAGCCCGCGCTCCCCCGGTCCGAGTTCGCAGGCACTGCGCGCGCAAAGGTCAATGCCGCCGTCGCCCGGATGGGCGTGTGCCGGAACTGGGAGCCCGTTGTCAAGGCGCTGGAGGGGGATCTTCATCGATTCGTGCCTGGTCGCTTGTCCGGGATGGTATCGCTTGCAGCGGCGCCATGGTGCGCCAACTGTCGAGCCGTCGGCTGTATCTTCTTCTCAATCGATCAATCGGACCCATGGCAAAAAAGGACCAACAACCGCTCCTCCCCGGCAATGACGGCCGATGGTTTCTCGAAGCCGCCGGAGTCGTCGAACAACCGCCGAGCCCAACGTCGAGCTATACCGAACTCAAGGATCTCAAGCCTCCGGCACCGGTCGTGGCCTCCGAGAGTGCTGCAGTCACGGCGGGTACCGCGGCGGTGAGCGGCTCACTCACAACGGACGAAGACGCCGACGAAGGCACCTTCGTGCCGGTCGCAGCCCCCACCGGCGCTCCGCTCCCCGACTGGGAGCCCGATGAGGTGTCGTCACGCCTCGGCCGCCGGGGTTACGGTCGATGGGTCGTGCTCGGAATCGCAGTTGCGCTGATCGCAGCCGCCGGCTTCGCCATCTACTACTTCCCTCGCGGCGTCCAGCAGGACGCGGTTGCTCTCGCGTCCGCCTACCGCACGTCGCTCACCACCCTTCGCAATGAACTCCCAAGTACGCAGGTCGCGCTCCAGATCCTCACCGACCCGGCGAGTTCTCCCGAAGAGGTCTCAAGCACGGTCCCTGTGATCGGAGACCTCACGTCCGACGCAACGATCGTCATTCGTCAAGCCACTGCCCCTCTGCCTTCGACACCGCCGCTGGTTCCACGCACACCGCTGGAGAACCTCGAGCCTACGAGGGACACCATGTTGATCCTCGGCGCCGAGGCGGAAGGAATTTCCGGTCGACTGGCAACAACCTTCACCTACCGTTCAACCGTCCCGGAACTCTTCGCAACGCCCGATCTGCCGACTCAGGCCGATTCGGCCGCCGTCGATCAGTTGAGCGTTGAACTCGCCGAATCCCTCGCTGAGACGGCTCGCCTCATCGCCGACCTCCCGCCTGACCCGACATTCGCAGCCACCCGAGATGCCGCGACGGAAGCGTCGGAACGGTATGCGACCTGGCAGCTCGAGTATCTCGACGCACTACGGGAAGGCGACACGGCGCGCGCAACGACACTTGTTGCCGAACTCGAAGATGCGCGAGCGCGGATCAAGGACTCGTTGGACGTCGCGCTCGCTGCGGTCAGAACGGAAGTCGATCCAAAGATTGTGGGTTTGGCAGGCGAGACCGAAGCGGCAATCGCGGCGATCCCAGCGATCCCATAGGCCGGCGGAGACCCCGGCCGACTATCCCTGTTGTTCGAGGGCTGCGACTTCGCGCTCGAAGTCCTCGGCGCCCTGGAACTCTTTGTAGACCGAAGCGAATCGCAGGTAGGCAACCTCATCCAATTCGCGCAGTTCGCCGAGCACGGCTCTCCCCAACTCATCGCTCGTCACCAGACCGGATCCCCCCCGTGCGGCGGATTCAATCCTGGAGACGATGTCGCTGATGGCTCCAAATGTGACGGGTCGATCGGCAAGGGCCGCTTCGAGGCCGCGACGGAGCTTCACCCGATCAAAGGCTTCACGACCGCCGTTTCGCTTGACCACGGTCGCTCCCTCGGCCGAACGCTCAAACGTCGTGAACCGCTCACCGCACACGGCGCATTCGCGGCGACGTCGGATGGCCGTACCCTCTTCGGCGGGTCGGGAATCGATCACGCGAGTATCAGCGGTGGCGCACAGGGGACAACGCATCGCGTCGGAGGCTACACCATGAAGTCCGTTCCGGCTCAAGCGGACCACGAAAAGGTTGGTGTGTTGATGTCCAATGCCACCGTATGCCCCTCGGTCTCTCGCTGCCGACTGCAGCGCTGAGAATGAACGCCGTGATCAGGAGTTGGCGGCGTCGGGGACGCTGAGCGTCTGCCCGATCTGGAGCAATGCGCCGTCGAGTCCGTTCAGCTGTTCGATCATCGAAATCGTCGAGCGAACGTCCTGCCCCGACTCCGTGACGTCGGTGGCGATGGACCAAAGAGTGTCGCCGGCGTGGACTCGATGGTCGACGGTCGATACCGGATCGCCGCTTGTCATCGCATGGACGGCAGTCGCGAGGAGGAGCACAAACGCTGCAACGGTCGTGGAGATGATGACCAACGCTCGGGCGCTGGTGCTTCGTTGCGAGATCATCTGTGTCTCCTCCTCGGTCGCCGATCTGCCGTTCGCCGGCTTTCGCCGGCCCTGCGCAGTGGGCCTGCGCCTGCAATACGAACGTACCGTCCGGGTATGACAGAAAACGGAGGCCCCTGCCGACCGAACATCTGTTCGTATCTGCCTGTACCGTATCGAACATCTGTTCGATCGTCAAGCCAAACATCTGTTTGTGTCTCCAACGGCGGCATTCGGACCGTCGCTGAACGTGCTGCGTCCTCCCAGTGCATCCGCTTGACTGGAGACATGCGCCGCGTTTCCGCGACCGAGCGCCGAACCCGCCTCGGCACCCGCCATCACGTCGCCGAGCCCGCGCGCACCATTGGAGAGGCGGTCTCGGATGTCATCGGTCTGCATGCGAGCGACCCGGCCACCGTCTATCTGAGCGCACAAGCCCGGGTGGACGGATTCACCAACTCGGACATGGAGCGAGCGCTCTACGACGATCGGTCGCTCCTGCGGCTGTGGGGGATGCGAAGAACCCTCTTCGTTGCATCGCGCGACCTCGCCGCGATCATGCACGCCGTCTCTCCGGACGCCTTCGGCGCGGCCGAGCGACGCCGCTTCGAACGGCTCCTCACCGAACAGGGGAAATCATCGGATGCCGCTGCCTGGATCAACGAGGTCGAGGCCAGGATCATCGAGGAACTCAGAACCCACGGCGAAGCGACCGCAAACGAACTCCGCTGTGTGATCCCGGAGATGCGAGAGACAGTGACGTTTGGCGAAGGCAAGTCCTGGGGTGGGACCATCGGCGTATCCACGCGCCTCCTCTTCCTACTCGCCGCACAGGGCCGGATCGTGCGCGGTCGACCTCGCGGGAGCTGGATCTCGAGTCAATACCGGTGGGGACTGACGACTCAGTGGCTCGGTGAACCACTCGCCGAGATGGATGCTGCCGCGGCCCGTGCAGAGCTGGTCCGCCGGTGGCTCGGGCAATTCGGCCCGGGCACCACAACCGACATCAAGTGGTGGACCGGCTGGACGATGCGCGACACTCGGACCGCAATCGCCGACATCGACGCCGCCGAGGTGACCCTTGATGACGGCCCGGGATGGCTTCTCACTGACGACTTCGACCCGGCGGAACAACCCTCGGATTGGGTGGCACTTCTCCCCGCCTTGATTCGACGGTGATGGGGTGGAAGGAGCGTGGCTGGTACCTGGGTGAGCACACCCCTGCCCTGTTCGACCGCAACGGGAACGCCGGTCCGACGGTTTGGTGCAACGGTCGTGTTGTAGGAGGTTGGGCGCAGCGGGAGGACGGCGAGATCGCGCTACGCCTCCTCAGCGAAGTGCCGCTCGACGCAAAGGAGGCGATCGAGCGGAGAGCGCACCGCCTGAGTGAGTGGCTGGGGCCGGTCCGCCTCATCCCGCGTTTCCGGACGCCCGTGAAGCGCTAACTCTCTTCCTAACCGACGGGCCCAGGTGACAACTCCGTGTCCTCGCGGTTGAGCAGCTCCCCTGCGAGATACGAAGCCCCCGGCGTGAGGCGACACATGAATGTGATGGACCGACCGGCCTTCGCCCGAATCGAACGTATGTTTGGTCACGGCCGCGAATTCCGCTACTCTGCCGGCAAGCGACTGAGGGGCACCCAGTGGACGGCAGGCATGATCTCACCGACCGGCAGCGTCAGATACTCGATCTGATTGGCGCCACCGTCCGCGAACGCGGCTATCCGCCGTCGGTCCGCGAAATCGGTGATGCCGTTGGCCTCTCCTCCCCTTCGACGGTGCACAGCCACCTCTCGGCGCTCGAACGGGCCGGCTACTTGCGGCGCGACCCCACCAAACCGCGGGCGATCGAAGTCATCGACGACGGTCTTCCAGACACATCCCTCCACCGGGCACCGGTGCGCGACGTGCCCCTCGTGGGCCGGATCGCCGCCGGATCACCAATCCTCGCCGACGAGGACATCCAGGAGATCTATCCCCTCCCCACCGAACTCGTCGGCAACGACCCCGTGTTCATGCTCGACGTCCGCGGCGACTCCATGATCGAGGCAGGGATCTTCGACGGTGACTACGTGGTCGTTCGTCGCCAATCCACGGCGAACAACGGTCAACTGGTCGCGGCACTCGTGTCCGATGAAGAAGCAACCGTGAAGCGCTTCCGTCGCAAAGACGGTCGCGTGATTCTCGAAGCCGAGAACCCGGCATACGCACCGATGGTCTTCACCGAAGGTGTCGAGATTCTCGGCATCGTGGTCGCGGTGCTGCGACGCGTCGAGTAGGTCAGTCCACCGAGCCGCGGAACACGATGGTGGCCGGTCCGGTCATCCACGCGCCGCCGTCGTCGAATTCGATCAGCAGCTCACCACCCGGCAACTCAACCGTAATGGCATCGCCGAGATCGGCAATCGCCTGAGCGGCAAAAGCGGCAGCGGTCGCGCCGGTCCCCGAGGCCATCGTCTCTCCGACCCCGCGCTCCCACACCCGGACCTTGATTCGATCGCCGTCCCCCAATTCCACAAACTCGACGTTTGAACCCTCGGGGAAGATCGGATCCCGTTCGATCGTCGCCCCAGTCTCCGCTACCTCGGCCACTGAGACGTCATCGACAAAGAGCACCGCATGCGGATTTCCAACGCCGACGGGACGTACGCGGTGGCCGGCGACAGTGAGTTCTTCGGTGCGGAAGGCGTGTGGCTCGCCGACCAAGGCGCGAACGATCCCCCCTGGGAGCACCGTCGCAGGATGCACGCCGACCGCCGAATTCACCGTGAGCGTCGGACCCGCGACGAGGCCGAGCTCCACCGCGATCAAGGCCACACACCGCAGTCCGTTGCCGCACATCTCTGCCGCTCCGCCGTCGGCATTCCAGTAGCGCATCGCGACGGAGGATTCGTCTACCGGGGTGACTTCGAGCACGCCGTCAGCTCCAATGCCGGTCTTGGGTTCGCACCACGCGGCGATGCGATCAGGAGCGGCGCGAAGCGGTTCAGGCACGACGATGAAGTCATTGCCGAGTCCTTCCGCCTTCACGAAATCCATGTCGCATCCTTTGCAAGGGCTTCAATCGCCTTGTCGAGCATCTTCCCGGTGTCATGGTGCCACGGAATCCACTGAATGCGCGGATCGCGTCCGAAGTACGTTCGCTGCCGCTTGGCGAGCGAGACGGTTGATCGGATCGCCTCGGACCGCGCCGGCTCCAGGTCACCGGCACCCTCGACCGTGGGGAGCAGTTCTCGGTAGCCGACAGCCTGCCGAGCAGTGCGGCCGAGCCGCGGAGCAAGGTCGGCAACCTCCGCGACCAGCCCCGCCGACAGCATCTCGTCGAACCTACGCTCGATGCGGTCGCCGATGATTGGGCCGGGATCGACGCCAATGGCCGAGAATGGCCGAACGGCACGGTACGACCGGACGGCCTCGGCCTCGCCGGAGGCGGCACGCTCGCTGGGCGTCACATTGGTGAGGCGCACAACTTCCACGGCGCGCAGCACACGGCGCGGATTCGCAAGATCAACGACCTCACCCACCGCTGGATCGGCGGCCAGGAGCTCCTCCCGTACCGCTTCAGCCGACATCGCCTCGAGTTCGGACCGAGTCTCCGCATCGGTCGGGGGAAAGCTGAGCGGATCGACCAGGGACCGAAAGTGCAATCCGGAGCCGCCGGCAATCACAGCATTCCCGTCAGCCGCCTCGATCTCGTCGAGAATGGCGCTCCCGGCGGCCTGGAAGTCGGCAACCGTGTACTCCTCAGACGGGTCGGCAACGTCGATCATGCGATAGCCGAATCTGCTGCGGGTGGCAGGATCGGGTTTCGCCGTGCCAATGTCCATGCCGACGAAGACCTGCATCGAGTCGACCGACAGGATCACGGCCTCCGTCCGTTCCGCAATCATCTCGGCCAGTTCCGACTTGCCTGCCGCGGTCGGCCCGAGATGGGCAACGATGCTCAGTGGAGCACCCCTTCGAGGTTGTGGGGCGCCGCACGGGTGACACGCACATCCATGAATCGACCGGGTTCGAAGACGCCGTCCACATGGACAATTCGGTTCCCCTCGGACCGGGTTGTCGCCACATTCGGGTCCTTGCGTGAGGGACCTTCCGTGAGTACCAATTCGACCAATCCGACACGGGACCCGTTCTGCTCGAACGTGATGGCGTTCTGCATCTCGACAAGCCGGTCGAATCGCTCCTGGACGACGCCGGGTGCGACCTGATCGGACATCTCGGCGGCCGGCGTACCCGGCCGCGGCGAATACTGGAACATGAAGGCGCTGTCGAATCGGGCGGCTTCAACCACAGTGAGCGTTCGACAGAAGTCTTCCTCGGTCTCGCCCGGGAAGCCCACGATGACGTCTGTGGAGACGCTCAAATCGGGAACGAGACGGCGCGCCATCGCGAGCTTCTCGAGGAATCGCTCGCCGGTGTAGCCCCGATGCATTGCCGACAACACCGAGTCGCTGCCCGACTGGAGAGGGAGGTGCAACTGCGACGCGACCGTCCGGGTCTCGGCCATGGCGTACGCAACATCCTCTTGGAAGTCCTTCGGATGCGGGCTGGTATATCGAATACGCCCGATGCCCTCAACCTCCCCCGCCCGCCGCAGCAGATCCGCGAAGAGCGGCTGGCGGCCGTTGAGGTTGAGATCGCGACCGTACGAGTTGACGTTCTGCCCGAGCAATGTGACCTCGACAACGCCGTCCGCCGCCAGACGCTGTATCTCTCGGATGACATCACCGGGCCGACGACTGATCTCGGCGCCTCGCACGATCGGTACGATGCAGAACGTGCAACTGTTGTTGCAGCCGGTGGTGATCGTTACCCATGCCGAGTGGTCGGACTCCCGACGTGAAGGCATGAGCGACGATCCCGCCTCCGGGTCACTCGTCTCTTCCCAGATCTCAGTGACCGGGCCCCACTCGTCGGCGTGATCCAGGAGATCCAGAACCCGATGTGTGTTGTGGGTCCCGAAGACCACATCAACCCACGAGGCCCGCTCACGGACGATCTCTTTGTCCTTCTGGGCCGTGCATCCCCCAACAACGATGCGAAGGCTCGCGTTCTCCTCCTTCTGGGCCTTGAGCGATCCGAGGTAGCCGTAGAGACGCTGGTCGGCGTTCTCCCGAATCGTGCACGTGTTGACGACCACAACGTCGGCATCATCCAGGTCATCGGCGCGGGTCATCCCATCGGCCTCGAGCAGACCGGCGATCCGCTCGGAGTCATGCTCGTTCATTTGGCACCCGAAAGTACGAATGAAGTACGCCTCGCCTCTCCGCCTCGGCGAACGCGGCTCAAGCACGATCGGCATCCCGAGGGTCGTGGTGTCGCTCATGGCGTGCCGAACCCGCGATCAACGGGCGTAGTCGCGGGCCCGGAACTCCCGGATGACCGTCACTTCGATCTGCCCCGGATACTGGAGATCCTCCTGCAGCTTCCTGGCAATCCGCCGAGCCAGGTCGCTCGCCTGAAGATCGTCGACACTCTCGGGGTCGACAATGACCCGGATCTCACGCCCGGCCTGCAGGGCAAACACGTTGGCCACGCCCGGGAATGCGCCGGCAATCTCTTCGAGCTTCTCGAGACGTCGCACGTACGACTCCAACGCCTCGCGTCGGGCTCCCGGCCGCGCCGCCGAGACCGCGTCCGCGGCCTGGACGAGGATTGCAGTGAGCGTTCGAGGCTCCACCTCGTTGTGGTGTGACTCGATCGCATGCACAATCGCCGGATCCTCGCCGAATCGACGAGCGATCTCTGCCCCGATCAGGGCATGCGAGCCGCCGACCTCGTGGGACACCGCTTTGCCTATGTCGTGCAGGAAGGCCGCGCGTTTCGCTTCCTTCTCATCCACACCAAGCTCCGCTGCGAGCATGCCTGCAATGTGTGCCGCCTCCACCAGGTGGTTCAGCACGTTCTGACCGTAGCTCGTCCGGTACTGGAGCCGGCCCAGCAGCGTGATGAGCTCGGGGTGCATCTTGGTCAGTCCGACCTCGAGGAGCGCCCATTCACCGGAGTCTCGAACGGATTGCTCGACCTCTTCTCGGGACTTCTCGTAGGCCTCTTCGATCGATGAGGGATGAATCCGGCCGCCCTCGACAAGTTTCTCGAGCGCCCGCCGTGCAACCTCACGCCTCACCGGGTCAAACGTTGAGACGGACACCGCCTCCGGCGTATCGTCGACGATGAGGTTCACACCGGCAATCGCCTCGAACGTGCGGATGTTGCGCCCATCACGGCCGATGATCCGGCCCTTCATGTCATCGGACGGAAGCGGAACAACAGAGACGGTCGTTTCCGAGACGACGTCTGCTGCCAGCCGCTGGACCACGGTACCCAGGATGCGACGTGCCCGCCGTTCGGACTCTTCCCTTGCTCTCACCTCGAGATCGCGGATAAGGACCATCGCCTCTCGACGCGCTTCGGTCTCAACCGTCTCGAGCAATTCCGCCTTCGCTGCCTTCGAGTCGAATCCGGCGATACGTTCAAGGGCCCCGCGGGCCTCCTCCTTCACCACCTCGGATTCCGCGACCGCACCCTCAGCGGCCTTCTCCCTCGCGACAACCAGCTCTTCGCGCTGAGCGAGATTCCCCGCCCTCTGCTCGAGTGTTGCTTCACGTTGTGTCAGTCGGGACTCCTGGGAGCCCATCTCCACCCTGCGGTGTTCAAGCGTCGCGTCTTCACGGTCGCGATACGTCTCGGCCTTCGAGCGTGCTTCCTCTTCCGCACGCGCAAGGATCCGCTGTGCTTCAAGCCGAGCATCTGCAAGTGTCTCATCGGGCGTGGCCTGACGGCCCCCCCTCCGGGACAGAACATACCCTGCAACAAAGGCAAGGCCGACAACGACGATCACCAGGGCTGCTACGAGCCACTGCATCATCATTTCCCCGTTCCGTGGTCCAGAACGCAGCGTGCCGAGCCCGTGAGCTCGGCACACACCGGAGTCAGCGTCGTAGGCCGGGGTCTACCCCCGGTTGGGTTCTCGGCCCGCTGTTCTCCGTGTCGACATCTACGTTCTAGTCCGCTTTGGTATCAGTGTTTGGTGTGTGTCAACACCAATGGTACCGCAATCTGGGTTCGCGCGGAACGCGAAAATCGCACAATGCTACTCCGCGGTCTCCTCGGAAGTGTCACTCTCCTCGAGTTCTTCTTCATCGTCAACGATCACCCCAACCGCCCGGAGTACCTGATCCTGGAGCTGAACCGACAGTTGAGGGTTCTCACGAAGGAACTGTTTGGCCTTCTCGCGACCCTGACCGAGTTGGTCACCGTCGTACGTGTACCAGGCACCGGCCTTTTTGACGATCCCTTCCTCCACGGCAACGTCGAGCAGGCTGCCTTCGCGGGAGATGCCTTCGCCGAACATGATGTCGAACTCGGCAAGCCGGAACGGCGGAGCGACCTTGTTCTTGGCGATCTTCGTCCGCACCCGGTTTCCAATATTGTCCGTGCCGGACTTGATCGCTTCGATCCGACGAATATCGATGCGCACGCTCGCGTAGAACTTGAGGGCTCGGCCGCCCGGAGTCGTTTCGGGGCTCCCGAACATCACACCGATCTTCTCTCGCAGCTGGTTGATGAAGATCGCGGTCGTCTGCGAACGGTTGATTGTTCCTGCAAGCTTGCGGAGGGCCTGTGACATGAGCCGGGCCTGCAGCCCGACATGGGTATCGCCCATATCCCCTTCAAGCTCAGCGCGGGGCACCAGCGCCGCGACCGAGTCGATCACGACCACATCGAGCGCCCCCGACCGAATCAACATGTCGGTGATCTCGAGCGCCTGCTCACCGGTATCCGGCTGCGAAATCAAGAGTTCGTCCACATCAACGCCAATAGCTCTGGCGTAGATCGGATCGAGCGCATGCTCCGCATCAATGAATGCAGCGAGCCCTCCGTTTCGTTGGGCTTCAGCGACGATGTGCAACGCAAGGCTCGTCTTGCCCGAACTCTCCGGCCCGTAGATCTCAACGATCCGGCCGCGGGGAACACCGCCGATACCGAGCGCGAGGTCGAGAGAGAGTGCCCCGGTGGGGATCACATCCATTTTCCGGATCTCTTCGTCACCCATTCGCATGATGGCGCCCGTGCCAAACTGGCGCTCGATCTGGGACATGGCCATTTCAATGTTCTTGTCCCGGTCACCCCGGTCGTTCCGGTCTTCAGCCACGATGTCTCCTTTGTCGACTGACCCGTAAC
>CBFDAN010000031.1:0-11245 GCA_965602815.1 uncultured bacterium | reverse complement strand
CTGGGCTTGGAGCGAGTGGTTTGGGCCTCGTCCGAGACTCTGATCGGCATTCCCTTCGAACGCGAGCAGCCCCGCTGCGCACCGATCAGCGAGGATCACCCCAGGCTCCCCGAGTTCCACTATGCGCTGTCGAAACTCGCCGGTGAGGTCGTCGCGGAGCAGTTCAGCCGCTGGTCCGGGATCCCGTTCGTGGCCCTTCGGATATCGAACATCATGGAGGAGTGGGAGTACGAAGCCCGGTTCCCCGGATTCTGGGACGACCCGAAAATCCGTGCATGGAACCTTTGGGGCTACGTCGATGCCCGCGATGTCGCACAGGCTGCCCGTCTCTCACTCACCGCCGATGTGTCCGGAGCGGAACCGTTCATCGTGGCCGCATCCGACACGTGTATGACACGCAACAGCCTTGACCTCATGGCTGAGGTGTATCCGGACGTGCCGATTCGCGAAAGTGTGGAGGGTCGTCAGACCCTGCTCTCGATCGACAAAGCTCGGGACATCCTCGGGTATGAACCAGAGCACCAATGGCGGGACTACGTGGAGGAACCAACGAGCAGCTCCGGAGTCAGCGGGCGCTAGGTCGCTTCCTGCGCTGGCTCGAGCGCGTCGGCGATCTCGTTGGCCCACGTCGCGATCTCGTCCCAGTCGCGAAAGTCACCATCGGGCGCTCGCACAGCGACCATGATCGCTCGTTCTCCGAACCCCAGTTCGCTCTTGTCGATCTTCCCGGCGAAGATCCGGTGTTCAACGGGAGCAACGGCCTCAACGATGCTTGCTACATCCACCGGCTCCTCGTCGGGCTTCGGCGGATCCCCGAGCGGGCCGCTCGAGAACACCCAAACCGGCGGTGCGGGATCACAGGCGGCGATGCGGGTTGCGAGGTTCTTGGCGTCCTTGAGCCAGTGGCCGGCATACACACCGCTGCCGAGCACGATGCCGTCGTAGCCCGCTTCGGGCTTCGCTTGATCCGGCTCAGCCACGGTGACGGCGAACCCTCGTTGTCGGAGTGTCTCGCCGATGTGGTTTCCGATTCCTGCGGTGGCGCCGTGTTTCGAGGCTGCTGACACCAGAACGTGCATTTCATCCTCCGATTCGATCCCGCTTGCGAGCGTACGTCAGACACGCGGGGCCGTCCAGTCCATCATTTGAGAGGGAGGACTTGCGATACAGTGGGGATATGGAATCCATCAAACCGATCGAGTGGGTCGAGAACCCCAGGGCCCGGACCGTCACTGCGAGCGAGGCTGTGGACGAGTTCTTCCCCCGGGAGGTCTTCGAGCAGACGCGCAACTTCCATCGTCAGATCCCGGGGTACCAGATCAGCCCCTTGCGGAATCTGTCGAATCTCGCGTCCATGGTGGGAGTGGGCGGAATCTGGGTGAAGGACGAATCCCAACGGCTGAGCCTGAACTCGTTCAAAGTGCTCGGCGGTTCGTTCGCGATCTACAGCTTCATCAAGTCCCTGCTCGGCCTCGAGGGCAAGGCGCTCTCCTTCGGCGAGCTGATCTCGGACGAGACCCGCGGGAAGTTGGGCGACCTCACCTTTGCGACCGCCACCGACGGCAATCACGGTCGCGGGGTCGCCTGGGCCGCGGACAAGCTGAACTGTCGAGCCGTCATCTATGTGCACAAGGACACCTCGCAGGCGCGAATCGACGCCATCGCCGGCTACGGGGCCGATGTGCGTGTGGTGGATGGAACGTACGACGATGCGGTGCGACAAGCCAGCGCGGAGGCCGAGAAGAACGGATGGCAGGTGATCTCCGACACGTCATGGGAGGGATACGAAGACATCCCGAAGTGGGTCATGCAGGGATACACCACGATGCTCTCGGAAGCACAGGAGCAGCTCGCTGGCCAAGGCCTCGTCAAACCGACCCACGTATTCGTTCAGGGCGGGGTCGGCGCATTGGCCGCCGCCACTGTTGGGTTCTACTCATCCCGGTTCGGATCGGACCGCCCTACAACGGTGGTCGTCGAGCCGGCCACGGCCGAGTGCCTCCTCGAGTCGGCACGAGCCGGCGACGGCGCCCCACATTCGGTCGATGGTGATCTGCAGACAATCATGGCGGGACTCGCGTGTGGAGAGCCGAGCCCGATCGCATGGCGCGTGTTGTGGGACAGTGTCGACGCGTTCCTCGCATGTCCCGACTATGTGGCGGCGAAGGGGATGCGGGTGTACGCCACGCCGCTCTCGGGGGATCCGTTCGTTGTGTCGGGGGAGTCGGGCGCCGTCACGTTGGGTGCCCTGATGTTCGTGGCGGAGTATCCAGAGTTCGCCGAACTGAAGGAGTATCTGAACCTCGGCCCGGAGTCCCAGGTCCTCCTCATCAACTCTGAGGGCAACACCGACCCGGACGAGTTCCGTCGAGTTGTGTGGGAAGGGGCGAACTCGATCCCGCGGGAGTACCGCTTCGCGGATTCCGCTCGCTGATAGCACGGCTGATCACGGGCTACCGACTCCCGATGTTGGGGAAGACTCCGGTGAGTCTGGAGCGGACACTGCGAACCCCGGGATCGATCGTCCGGAGTGGGATTGGACCTCGTCCCGGCGTCCTACGATTGACGGTTCTAGGTAGCGGGGATCTCGTCACTCACTCCCAGACCGATGGGGCAGGCGATCCCGGTCGGCTGCATGCCGCAGTATCCCTCTGCAGCGATCGGGTGGGGCGGAGGCGCGACCTCGCCGAAGTAGAACGTCTTTGGATCGAGGCCACTGCGCGCCAGGTTACGCGACAGGTACTGCTGGTGGTATTCCTCTGCATAGAAGAAATCTGCCGCCGGTGTGATCTCTGTCGTGATGTCGCCAAACCCGGCTGCCGCCAGGTCGGCGGCATATCGGTCTCGCGAGGCGAGCGCTTCAGTCTGCTGCGCCGCGGTGGTCGTGTAGATCGCCGATCGGTACTGTGAGCCGCGATCGGGGCCCTGGCGCATGCCCTGGGTGGGATCATGTGCCTCCCAGAAGCGCTTCAGGAGTGCTGCGAACGGAACAACGGCGGGGTCGTACACCACGAGTACGGCTTCGGTGTGGCCCGTTCGACCGGAGCATACGTCCTCATAGGACGGATTCTTGGTCGTGCCGCCTGCATATCCGACCGCGGTCGCGAAGACACCGTCTGCGAGCCAGAATTCGCGCTCCGCACCCCAGAAACAACCCATCCCGAAGTAGACGGTCTCCAGACCTTTCGGGAACGGGGGCACCATGGGGGCCCCGGTGACGAAGTGCCTTCCGCTGATCTCGATGGCCGCATCCCGATCCGGGAGGATTCGGTCGGCGCGTAGTCCGTTGGTGTTGCGTGTATTCCACATAGTCCGCTCAACGCTACCCGTCCCGGATTCGTTCCGCCCGGCTCGAACCCAGCGAGGGTAATGCTAGCTCTAGACGACCGAAGTGCGTACAATTGCAAGCATGGTGCCATCGACGACAGACCAAGGACTTCCGCAGGGGTACCCGGAGCATCTCGGGGGGCCGTTTGAGTTGCACGACGGCCGGACGGTATGGATCCGCCCGATCCTGCCGTCGGACGCCACCGAACTCGCCGAAGCAATCGAGCGTGCCGATCGCGAGACGCTCCTACATCGCTTCTTCACCGCGGCCCCCCACATCACCAACCAGCAGATTCACTATCTGGCCGAAGTCGACTACCGACGCAGGCTTGCTCTGATCGCCCGCGACGGCGATGACCGAGGCGTCGCCGTTGCACGATACGAATGCCATCCGCAGAGCTGCGTCGCCGAGGTTGCGGTTGCTGTGGATCCCGAATGGCGCGGCCAGGGCCTTGCCACCGAACTGCTCCGTCTCCTCGAGGAACCGGCACGAGACAACGGCTTCGAAGCGCTCGACGCGGTGTATCTCCCTGACAATCACGCTGTTGCGCGGGTCTTCGAAAACCTCGACTACAGCCCGGCTCGAATCGAGGACGGTATCGCAACCGTCTCGAAGACGTTGGTCTAGTCAGCGGCACATCGCGATTCGCGCGCTCTCAGAACACGGTAGCCTGCGGTCACCGGCCCGTCCGGGATCTGATCGGTCCCGCGACACGCGGCTATCGCCGGTGGAAGGAACCTGCATGGAGCCCGTGAGGAGTCTGCACGACCTCCTCGATCTGCAAGATGTCGATGCTCAGATCGACCGTCTCATCGATCAGCGACAGAACCTCCCTGAGCTCGGCGACTACCGCGCTGCACACGATGCGACAGTAAGGATCACGGCTGAACGGGACACGACCGCCGAGCGTCTCAAGGAGACCGAGCTGGCGATCGACAAGACCAGCGGCGAACTCGAGATCACACAACAGAAGGCCGGCGCCGAAGAGATGCGCCTGTACGCCGGCGGGTTGAGCGCACGCGATGCTGACTACCTCCGCCGGGAGGTGGAACTCCTCAAAGCCAGGATTGGCGGCATGGAGGAAGAGATCCTCGAACTCATGGAGACACGCGAGGAGATCGAAGGTGATCTTGTCCGCTCGAACTCCGAGTTGGAATCTGAGACCGAGCACAAAGCGGCGCTCGAACGTGGAATCCGAGAATCCTGGAGGGTGATCGACTCGGAACTCGCCGTGAAGGAGCGGCGGAAGAGCGAGATCATCCCGGTGGTCGATGAGGACCTCATCGACTTGTATGAGAACCTGCGCCAATCCCGCGACGGTCGCGCCGTAGGCGCCCTCACCGGCGGCGTGTGTGGCGCCTGCAACCTGATGCTGTCGTCGGCGGAGGAGAATGAGGCTCGGCGCCAAGATCCACCGCGTTGCATCCACTGCCGAGCGATCCTCGTTCCCTAGCCGCTGATGCTGTTCTGGCACGTCGGCGCAACGATTGCGTTCACCCGATATGCCTTCCGTGACGAGGCGATGGATCTCCGAGTTCTCGCGTTCGGGGCGATCCTTCCCGACCTGATCGACACCCCGATCGGGCTGGTGTTCTGGTCGCGTCTACAGACCGTCCGTCTCGCGGCGCATTCGCTGCTCTTCGCCACAATGGTCCTGACGGCTGTGATGGTCGTCACCCGTCGCGGGCGGCCCCGGAAACGCTGGATGCCGCTTGCGGTCGGTGTGCTCCTCCACCTCGTGCTCGATGGGATGTGGCGGTTCCCTTCGACCTTGTGGTGGCCGTTCCTCGGCTGGGAGTTCGACGCAACATCATTCGCTGCGGTTGGTGCCTATCTCGAGTGGCTCCTCACCGATCCCCGAACCTGGGGCTTGGAAGCTGCGGGACTGGACTAGCTGGCGGTACTGGCCCATCGATCGGATCTTCGTGATCCCGATGAGCGGCGACTGCTGGCTATGACGGGTCGGGTGAAGGCTCCGATTGGTCGTTGATTCGCCACGCGCGCCATCCCATTCGTGCAGCGAGCAGAATCAGGAATACTCCGAACATCCGCCGAAGCAGATCGCCATCGAGTTGGAGTGCAATCTGGGCGCCGAGCACCGCTCCGAAGATGCCGGCAGTGCCGATGGGGACCGCGAGGCGCCACCGAACATTGCCCATCCTGGCGTGGCCGAGAGTCGCGACGATCGCGGTCGGAAAGATGACGGCGAGGGACGTGCCCTGGGCGATGTGCTGGTCGAAGCCGAATAGCACGACGAGGCTCGGCACGAAGATGATGCCACCGCCGAGTCCGAGCGCTGCAGCCGTCGCCCCAGCGAAGAGTCCAAGTGTGATGAGTGCGATGATCTCGAGCATGGTCAGAGCACCATCCTGACCCCGGCGACCGCGAGGACCAGCGCAAAGGTGATGGCGAGCGCACGTTCGTTGACTCGCTCCGCAATCCATGCGCCACCCCACGCCCCGACCACCGAGCCGACCAGGATGAGGCCCGCGGCTTGCCAATCGACGCTTCCACTGATGCCGAACGCGAGCATTGCGGCAGCGGACGACGCGACGATGGTTGCTGTTGAGGTGCCGGAAGCCTCGCGCTGCGTGAGTGCCAACCAGAGGACAAGTCCGGGGACGACGATCACGCCACCACCGACGCCGAAGAGCCCGGCGGCGACGCCTGCGATCGCGCCGAGGGCGATCGCTCTGATGAGAGCAGGGTTCACAGAGAGGAAAGGTACTCGCTCTCGGTGCCGGTACCTAGAAAGCCTGCGTGGTTAGCCTCCGGTGCCGATGAACTGGATGCTGTCACTCTTGATTCTGTTGGCCGTGGCCGCGGCCGGATGCGGAGCATCCGGGGACGACCCGGAGACCTCGCCCGCGGCGGTTGTGGCCGGCTGGGCTGAGGCAGTGGAGGTGCGGGACTTCGACGCTGCCACCGATGCGGTCTTCGAGCCATCGCTCGTGATCGTCCTCGCAGCCGAGAACAACCTGCCCGCTTCCGACACCGCAGACATGCTCAACGACGGGATCACTCCCGCGGCCGCCGCCGCATACTGGTCCTCCTTCCGCGACGGGTTCGATTCGTTCGCTGGACGCCCGATCTCGAACCTCAACGTTGGAGCCTCATCCGAGATCGAGGCGGGAGGTGAGACGTGGGCCAGGGTCATGGTGAGCGTGCAGGAGGCCGCGTCCGCTCCGGTCTTCACCCGTGCCGGCGACGGGTGGGAGGTCGATCTCGTTGCGACGCTAGCTCCAGGTTTTGTTGAGCCGTTGCTCACGTATTTGCTGTCGGTCCCTGATGACGACGATGGTGCGACCATCCGCGAGGCCTACGTCACCGTTGTGGTTCCTGCGATGTGGGTCGCGATCGAGGCTGGCGAGCACGACGACGAGTTCGCGCGACGAGCGCTCGTCCTCATCGAAGCTTCGGGTGGCTAGTCGTTCAGCGAACGCAACTCTGGGAGCACGGACTCGCCAAGCATGGCGATTGTTGCTTCCTGGTCTAGCGAGGTCGTCTGGATGGTCACCACATCCGCGCCGATCTCCGTGACCAACGGTCGGTACACGTCGACGTAGTCCCCAGGTTCCGAGACGATGCTGTACAGGGAAAGCACCTCGTCGCGATCGAGTTCGTCGGCTCTTTGCCGCAACTCCGCCGGATCTACTGCTTCCAGGCGTCCAGGCGCTCGCAGGCCGCGCCAGGCTCCCAGCGCCTCCCAGGCTTCATCGTGGGACTCGGCTCGAACTGTCCACCGGCTGGCGGCGATGGTCGGGCGAGATCGGCCGGCTTCGGCGGCAGCGACCTCCGCGGGATCGATGACGCGTTCTCTGGTCGTGACCGGGTCTCGCACCGAGGTGATGATGCCCTCGGACATGGTTGCCGCGAGGGCTGCCGATTTGGGGCCGCCGGCGGCCATCCAGATCGGCAGATCCGAGATCGGGGGACTGTAGAGCTTCGCTCGATCCGTGTGATACCAATCACCATCGAACGTGAGCTTCTCCCCGTCGAGGAGGCGGCGCATGATCTCGAGGGCCTCTCGCATCCGCGCGGCACGTTCCGCGTATTTGGGGAACGGGTAGCCGAGGGGGCCTTCGTTGAGGTTCTCTCCCGTTCCGACGCCGAGCCTGAACCGGCCCCCTGACAGCCGGTCGATGGTCGCCGCGGCCTGTGCAACAACCGCCGGGTGGTACCGGAACAGCGGAGTCGTGACGGCTGTGACCATTTCAACCCGCTGCGTGGCGACCGCGATCGCTCCGAGGGTGGAGAAGGCGTAGCCGGCCGCCGACACGTCATCGACCCACGGATGGAAGTGCTCGGACACCATCACCGTATCGAAACCCGCTTGTTCGGCGAGGACGGCATGCCGGACGAGGTCCTCGGGCTGGAATTGTTCGTGTCCGCAGAAGTAAGCGAATCGGGTCATCCGTCCTCCCCTTCATCATCGATCCTAGGGGCATGGTGCATCCTGCCGTGTGGCCAAGAGACGCGTGGGGCGCGGGCGTCCGCACTCCGAATCCGGCGCCGATCTGTGTAGCCTCACGTCCGCTCAGGCAGTCGAACCACCAGGTTCCACAAGAGGGAGGGCCATGTCCACGAACAAACTCGCGGCCGAAGTGCTCGGCACGTACGTGCTCGTACTCGGGGGTACTGCGGCGATCGTATCTGCGGTGGCGGGCGGCGCTCCTAGCAATATCCTGATCGTTGCGTTCGCGTTCGGTCTCGCGCTGATTGCCGGCTTGTATGCCTTCGGCGAGGTCTCCGGGGGTCACTACAACCCCGCGGTGAGTCTTGCCATGACGCTCGATGGCCGGATGGATCCGGTTTCGATGGTTGGGTATTGGGTTGCGCAGGTCGTCGGCGCAACCCTCGCGTCGTTGACGTTGCTGATCGCGACGAACACTGAAACGATCGCGAGCACGATGACGACGTTCGGCGAAGGCGTCGAAGCCTGGGAAGCGTTCCTCTTTGAGATGGTGTTCACCGCGATCTTCCTCGCCGTGATCCTCAAAGCCACGAAGAGCGCAAACTCGGCGAAGACGGCCTTCCTCGGCATCGGCCTCACGCTCACGATGATCCACCTCGTGCTGATCCCATTCACCGGAACGTCTGTGAACCCGGCTCGTTCCCTGGGCCCCGGTATCGTCGGCGGTGTGTGGGCCGATCAGTGGGTCTACTGGATCGCTCCGATGGTTGGTGCCGCACTCGGTTGGGGTATCTACAAACTGGTGACGTCCGGCGACGCTGAGTAGACGCGAGCTTGTCCATCTGCGGAGAGGGGTTGTCCTATGGCGATCCCTCTCTTGCGTCCCGCTTCGGTCGTGAGGGATACGCGCCGAGCGCCACGACACCTGCGGCGAAGAGAACCACGACCCACCACCGGATGAGCCCCTCCTCCGGTACGAAGCCGAGCACGACGCCGCCTGAGATCGCAACAATCGATGCAACAACGCCGAACGCGATGAGGGGGACCGGCGGTGGAGGAGTCGTTCGTACCCGCGGTTCGAAGCGCCCGAAGACCGCGATCACTCCCGCCAGAGCAACCGTTAGCACGGCGATCCAGACCGGCCGCGTGAGCCACCAGGCAGTGGTGAGGGGTTCGATGGAGAACCCAAAACCGATCCCGTACCCGATGAGAACAATGATGGCGAGCGTGGGGAGGTGCCAGACGTAGACGGTCATCATGACGGCGTGGAATCCGACGACGAATGTCCACGGTCGCTTGCGGTGCATCCACCGGCGCGCTGCCGGTTCCCCCAATCGAATGACGGCGTACTGGAGCAGTGAGAGGACGGCCAGGGCGGCGGTCGGGGGGAGGGTGTTGTTTTCGGTCGCACCGGGGACGCCGACCATCGAGATCGGGTAGGGACCGGCAAGTGTGAGGACGAGGAGGACTCCAACGACGACGGGGATTACCGCAACCAGCGGAGCCGTTGCCGGGCGGTGTCCCTCGGTTGCCCAGCGATAGCCGAGCTGGTGAGCCGTGAGCCAGACGAATCCGAAGTTGAGCCACCCGATCCAGTCGAGGCCGGTTGTGTAGCGGATCCAGTCGATCCCGAAGGCCAAGATGAGACCGAGCACAATCGACCACCAACCGAGTCGGGACCAGAGCCAGACCGTGGCCGGCACGGCGAGGATCACCAGGAGGTAAACCGCGAGGAACCACAGCGGGGTGACAACCGCGAAACTCCCAGCGCGGATAAGGGAATGATCGACGCCGAGGAGGCCGGCGCCGATGGAGATGATCGACCACACGGCGAGGAACGGGACGATGGGGGTCATCAGGCGGCGGAATCGTGCCGTGATCCACGAGCCGATGGAACGGTGGTTCTTCAGCGCCGAGTGGTAGGAGAGCCAGTTCGCGTAGCCCCCGACGATGAAGAAGACCGGGATCACTTGGATGAACCAGGTCAGCCAGTGTGTCCACTCGGCGAGTTCGAGGATGTTCGTGAATCGGAGTGCGCCGTCCGGTTCGACGTAGACGGCGGAGGCGAGCCAATGTCCGACAACGACGATGATCAACGCGGCCGCCCGATAGAAGTCGATCGCCCGATTCCGGCTCGAAGGGGTCTGCGCCGCGAGGTCACTGATACGAGACATCGGAGGAGAGCCTACGGCGTCACGAGGGTGCCGGCATGTGTATGGGGCGAGGGATTGAGGGCGCGATTTGGACGCTCCTGGGTCATCGCTGCGCTCCTCGGCGTCTCCCCGTCCTTCGGCCGAGGGAACGGAGGGCTTCGGTCTGGCGCCTGGCGTCTCACGATCCGTCCTTCGACCTGAGCGGAGACGCAGAAGCGCCCCCTGAGCGGGGGCGCTTCGAAGGGTGCGAGTCCGCGTGTAAGCCGGATCCTGTCGTGGACGGCCATCTATCTGGGACCTACATTGCTGCAAGCCTCGTGCGGTCTACCCGGGACGTAGCGGGCGGGCCACCCTGTCCCTGCTCGACCTTGCTCCGGATGGGGTTTGCAAAGCCGGCCCGGTCTCCCGGGCCGCTGGTGGTCTCTTACACCACCGTTTCACCCTTGCCTGTGCCCCGGGATGTGAGATTCCCAGGGCCATCGGCGGTCTGCTCTCTGCTGCACTGTCCGTCGGGTCGCCCCGCCTGGGTGTTACCCAGCATCCTGCCCTGCGGAGTCCGGACTTTCCTCGACCCGAAGGCCGCGGCCGCCTCGCGAACTCGCACGAGGAACGCTAGCGGGAGCAGCCTCGTTCCCGCACAAGAAAGCACCGCCGGGGAGTTCCCGGCGGTGCTCGTGTGATGGACTACGGACTACCTCTCAGATGAACATTGTCTGGGCGCCGTCGATGATCTCCATGAAGTCACCAACGTTGATGACACCGTCGAGTCCGTCGATCATGTCATCCTCGGTGAGTCCGAACATGTCCACGGACATCTTGCAGCCCCACAGGTGGCAGCCCATATCCTGGAGGTGCACCAGGAACGTCGGGACGTCCGGGATATCGAGGTCTTCCATCTGCTTCTTCATCTGCTTGGTGGCCATCGTGGTCATCCCCGGGAACGGGGCGAGGGCCGCAGGTACGGGCGTCGACGTGTTGCCGACCGGAGTGAACTTGAGGTTTCCCATGGTCTTCTTGTTGATCATGTCCATGCCCCAGAACGTGAAGAAGATATGCGTCTCGATACCTTGCTCCAGCGCTCCGCTGGCCATGATGAGGCCCGGGTAGGCCATGTCGAGCGTGCCCTTCGAGCACACGAACGAGATCTTCCGTTCCTTGGCGTCGTCTCCAAAATCGGGCACGATTGGTGCGTCGGTCATATCGATCCTCTCTAGATGCAGCCCGCGGGCTTCGGAAGGCCGGAGACGTAGGACATCTTCCTGGCCGGCTTCTTAGGGAAGAGCTGGAAGAGTGACTTCGTCGGAATACCGCCGACGGCCGTGACTCGCCGGAGGGTCGCTGTCTCGCCCT
>CBFDAN010000030.1:0-11737 GCA_965602815.1 uncultured bacterium | reverse complement strand
TTCCTCGAAGCGAAGCTCGACCACACCACAACACCACTCGCCACGGGAGCGGCCGCGGTCTGTGTATTCGTGAACGATCTCGTGGATCGGCAGGTGATCGAGGATCTCGCCCAACTCGGCGTGCGGTTTCTCGCGTTGCGCTCCGCGGGCTTCAACCATGTCGATCTCGCGGCCGCCGCGGAGTACGGGATCACCGTCGTGCGAGTACTCGCCGCACGCCGTTGCAGAACACACGCTTGCGCTCCTGCTCTCCCTGAATCGCAACATCCATCGTGCCCACAATCGTGTACGGGAAGGGAACTTCCGCCTTGACGGCTTGCTCGGCAGAGACCTGATCGGCAAGACCGTCGGTGTCGTGGGGACGGGCAGGATCGGCCAGGTCGTCGCAACGATCTTCCAGGGTTTCGGCATGAACGTGATTGCCCATGATCCCTATCCGAACGACGTCATCACCGACATGGGTATCCCGTATGTGTCACTTCCGGAGCTGTTCGCTCAGTCGGACGTGATCACCCTCCACTGCCCCCTCACGCCGGAGACCTGCCGGCTCATCGACGCCGAGGCCATCGCACAGATGGAACGACGCCCAATGCTGATCAACACATCACGGGGTGCGCTCATCGACACGACAGCGGTGATCGAAGGCCTCAAGTCCGGCCAGATCGGCTCCCTCGCCATCGACGTCTACGAGGAAGAAGGAGACCTATTCTTCGAAGACCTCTCGAACACAGTCATTCAGGATGACGTGTTCAGCCGCCTGCTCACCTTCCCCAACGTGCTCGTGACCGGCCACCAAGCCTTCTTCACCGAGGAGGCGGTGCGAGAGATCGCCCAGGTGACGATCGAAAACCTCGACCGCCTGGAGGCAAACGAACCGACCGGCACCGAAGTGACAGTCGATCTCGTCGGCTAGGTGGCACATCACCGCGACACCCGTTCTGTCCCTGCGTAGCTTCGGAAATCGGGCTTTCACCATCTACGCAACAACGGGCTGGGATCCGCATACCTTGGCGGCGAGCGGTCAGCGTTCGGTGAGCATCACGATCGGGATCGACCGCGTCAGCGACTCCTCGTAGCCGGCGTAGGCGGAGCTCGCTCGCACGACCGGCTCCCACACCTGGCTGTGCTCCGGGCCGGTGAGCTCCCGAGCTGTGACATTGCGCCAGGTACCGTCCCAGCGGGCTCGGCCGTTTGGTTCGTCCACGAATTCAACGACGGCCTCCCGGAGGACCGCCATGCCCTATGGGCGATGTGGGAGGCGCCATGTTCGGCATGGCTCGACTACGGATACACCGACAGCTGTACCAACCCGAACGAAATCATGTCGCTCTTCTCCTCCGGCTTCGACACCCCCTACGGACCATTCCCACCCAGCTACACCGAACAAGACGAATCGCCCTAGCGCCGACCGCCGGGCCACTCGGCTGGTTGCACGGAGGACGGCCCCAACGCGCAAAGCTTGGGGGAAACACTGCCGGTGATCGTGACTGTCTGACGTCGTGGCTCGACAGACCAACAGGACGCCCATCTCGAGAGGATGCGACACCGCACCCGACCACCGGTTTCGCCTGCAACAGGAGTCGCCCTTGGTTCCGCAATCCGTGCGGGCACCACACAACCGAGAACGCGTATTCCTCCACAATGGTTGAAACCCGGGCGAGCGAGGCAATCAGACCTATGCGCCCGTCGCTGACGTCAGGTCGTCGACCCGGTCGGTGCGTTCCCAGGTGAACGTGCCGGGCCCGGCCTCATCAGGCATGCGCCCGAAGTGTCCGTGGTAGGCGGTCGGCTCGAAGATCGGATGGGCGAGATCGAGTTGGTCGATGATCCCGCTCGGTGTCAACTCGAACACTTCCATGACGGCATCTTCGATAGCCATCTCGTCGACACGTTCGGTGCCGTGACAATCGATCGAGACGGCCGTCGGATCGGCAACACCGATCGCATACGAGAGCCGCAGTTCGCATTCGTCGGCAAGGCCGGCGGCAACAACATTCTTCGCCACGTAGCGGGCCATATACGACGCCGAGCGGTCAACCTTCGAGCAGTCCTTTCCTGAGAAGGCACCGCCGCCATGGCGAGCCCACCCGCCATACGTATCAACGATGATCTTGCGCCCGGTCAGCCCCGTATCGCCTTCCGGACCACCGGTCTCGAACCGGCCGGTGGGATTGAACAACACCGTCACGTCGTCATTCCACCAATCACCCATCGCCGGCATGATCACATGCTCAACGACGAGATCGCGAAGCTCGCTTTGGCGATCGTTCCACATCGGATGGTGCTGCGTCGACAGAAGCACAGACTCGACCCGCTTCGGTCCACCGTCCTCCCACGTGGTCGTAATCTGCGCCTTCGCGTCGGGCCGGAGACCCTCAATGGTGCCGTCTTCTCGCACGACAGCCTGCCGAGCGACGAGACGATGGGACAGGACGATCGGCAGCGGCATGAGTTCACCCGTCTCGCTCGACGCATACCCGAACATGAGCCCCTGGTCGCCGGCACCGAGCGCCTCACCGCCGTCGACACCACGGGCAATATCGAGCGACTGCTCTTGCATCACCACTCGAACATCGGCGCCATCGGGATCGAAACCCGTACCGGGGCCTGTGTAGCCGATACGTCGAATCGTATCCCGAGCGATCTGCTCGATCTGGTCGTCAAGATCGGCAGGAAGTTCGAGAGCCCGGATCTCGCCGCCGATGACAAGGAGTCCACCGGTGATGAACGTCTCGCACGCCACTCGGGCGTGGGGATCAAAGCCGAGGGCGTAGTCGAGCACCGAATCGCTGATGCGATCAGCGACCTTGTCGGGGTGTCCCATTGAGACCGACTCAGATGTGAATCGACGGCGACGCTTTGACATGGAGCTCCTTGTGCGGCTTGATGCCTGATCTTGATTCCCAGCCATCGCGCTGAATGACCGCCAGGCGCTTAGGGTAAGACACCGCCGACACGTAGAGAGTCGAAGGAATTGATGGCGCATGAACAACCATCTGACTGCATCTCATGATTTCGTTGTAATCCTCGGCGGCCGCAGCAGTGTATTGGCCTCAGCCGTGACTGCCCGGGCCGACCTCTTCTTCGACCGCAGGCTGCAGAGCAGCTTGCCTGCCGGGTGAAGGATCAACGACGATGAAGGTCACAGAACACCTCGCCAGGGCCACTGGGCCGCTGATCAGCTTCGAGATAATCCCGCCCAAACGCGGCGGTGATCTCAACAGCGTGCTCAGTCTGATCGAAGATCTCGCGAAGCATCGGCCGCCCTTCATCGACATCACGAGCCATGCTGCGGAAGTCATCGCCGACCACACGCCCGACGGTCCTCGCCCGCGAGCAAAGAGGAAGCGGCCCGGCACACTCGGCATCTGTGCGCTCGTCCAGAACAAACTCAACATCGATGCGGTCCCTCACGTTCTCTGTGAAGGATTCACTCGGGAAGAGACCGAGGACTTCCTCATCGAGTTGCACTACCTCGGTATCGACAACGTTCTCGCGATCCGTGGAGACTCGTCGGGACACCAAAGGCCGCTCGACGGGGGCCGAACCCGCAACGACCACGCAACCGATCTCGTCGGCCAGATCACTGAGATGAATCAGGGGCGGTTCCTCGAAGGGCTCGCGGATGTTTCCCCGACGGAGTTCTGCGTTGGCGTGGCCGGGTACCCCGAGAAACACTCCGAGGCCCCGAACCTGACGGCGGACGTTCAGCGGGTGAAACAGAAGGTCGACGTGGGTGCCGAATACATTGTGACCCAGATGTTCTTCAACAACCAGCACTACTTCTCATTCGTCGAGGAGTGTCGGGCCCAGGGAGTCGATGTGCCGATCATCCCGGGATTGAGAATCCTCACGAGTGCCCACCAGCTGACATCCATACCTCAGACCTTCCACTGTGAGATTCCGGCGGCGCTGGCCGATGAAATCGAGGCCACACCCGAGCACGCCCGGGACATCGGCGAGGCCTGGGCCGTCGAACAAGTCAGGGAACTCCTGGATGCCGGTGCTCCGTCCGCCCACTTCTTCGTCATGGCGAGTTCCCGAGCAGTCAACGCGGTGCTGGCGAAGCTGGACATCTGACATGCGGACCTGCCCGGTCCGAGGCTTGCCTCTGGAGCAGTCACAGAGCAGGGGAATCGATACCGAGATCGTCGAATGGGAGCCACTTCCGCTCCAAGTCGTCGCAATCGGAGACTCACCCTCAAGGCTCAGTTTCTGATACCCGAGATACCCTTCATGCCGTAGGTGGAGTTGGAGAAGAGCCAGAACGCCTGACGGGGGTGTTGTGACAACCACGCTGGGGAGGATTGCGGGCCTCGTCCTCGCTCCTGTGCTGATCCTGCTGTTGCCGGTCGCGGTGTATGCCACCGACCGGTGGATGAACAGCGGGGACTTGCCGCGCAACGTGTCCGTTGCCGGCGTTGACGTCGCCGGCCTGACTCCCGAAGAGGCGCTCACTGTCGTTCGTGCGGAACAGGAGGCCATCTACGCGCAGCCTTCACTCTTCATCGTCAACGGCACGACGTTCGAACTAGATCCGAATGATGTCGGACTCACCGTCGACGTCGAAACAGCAGTCGCGACTGCAGGGACTTCTACCGAAGACGGGCTGATCGACGGCCTCCTCCCGTGGTTCCGGAGCTTCACCTCGTCCGCGGTGGACACTCCCGTGACGACTACGGTCGACAGTGATGCCATCGACCGTGTCATCGAGCAATGGGAACGCGAAGCCATTCGTACCCCGGCATTCGATGGTGATATCAGGGTCGTCGACGGCAAGGTGGAGATCGACTACCCAAGAGCCGGTCTGCGTATCGACCGACGAGCGGCGCACGCCGTCGTGGAAACGGCGCTCATCGAAGGGCAACGTGATGCCGTAGAAATCCCGCTCCTCGATCTGCCGCCTGCCCTCTCCACTGATGACCTCGATGACACGGCATCAACCGTCGAACGATTGATCAGTCGGCCGGTCACGCTCCGCAATGCCGAGTACGACGCCACCCTGTTGGTTTCCCCTGCGGAGATCGCAGCGGCGGTGGTGATTGACTTCGTGATCGAGCCACCTGCGCACATAGAAGTCGGGCTCGACCCCGAGATCATTGCGGCCGCGGTTGAGCCGCGCACCGCTGAACTCGAGCAGCCGCCGGTCGAGGTTCAGATTGACACGAACGTTTCCACGGGTCGTGTCTCGGTCACTCCCCCGGAAGACGGCAGCCGCGTCGACCTCGATGCCCTCACCCCGGTGCTGTACGAAGCGGCGCTCGCCGGCGGCCGAGGGACCCTCCCCATCGTCGCCGATGTCGAGCCGGACACCACCGTCGAGGAGGTCGAAGCATGGGGTCCGCTTGAGCTGGTGTCCCAGTTCAGGACGAAGTATCCAAGCGGACAGCCCCGAGTGACGAACATCCACACCATGGCCAAGACCGTCGACGGTTCGATCGTGTGGCCGGGTGAGACGTTCTCGATCAACGAAACGGTTGGCAGACGCACCGAGGCGAAGGGATATGTCCGAGACGGGGCGATCATCAACGGCGAGGTCTACTGCTGCGACAGCCCCACGAACGTCGGCGGTGGTGTGAGCCAATTCGGAACGACGTTCTTCAACGCCGTGTTCTTCGGCGGATACGAGGACATCGAGCATCAGCCTCATAGCATCTACTTCTCGAAGTATCCCGAGGGACGCGAGGCCACGCTCGGATACCCGCACCCCGACGTCATCTTCCGTAACAACTCAGACGCTCCGGTCATCATCAGGACCGCCCGCACGGCGTCGTCGATCACCGTGTTGTTCTTCGGGAACAACGGCGGGTTGAAGGTCAAGTCTGAGCGCTCGGATCGGCGCAACTTCACCGAACCCCGCGTGATCTACGAGGAGAACCCGGACCTTGACCCGGGAACCGAACGGGTTGTGTCACGAGGGTCGGAGGGTTGGACGGTGACGGTGACCCGTGTGATCACCTATCCGGACGGGACCGTGGAGCGCGAACCGTTCGTGTGGCGGTATCGAGGGAACGCTCGGAAGATCGAGGTGGCATCATGTGCGACCGTGTCCGGATCCGCCCGATGCACGAGTCCGCCGCCCACCACCGTGCCCGAAGAGACCACAACCACCACCGAAGCACCGCCCACCACCGTGCCCGAAGAGACCACAACCACCACCGAAGCACCGCCCACCACCGTGCCCGAAGAGACCACAACCACGAGCGAAGCTCTCGCCGTCACAGTCCCGTAGCCCACGGTTGTCGGGCATTGCCGACGATGCGGCCGCTGGATTCTCGACTCGCCTTGGAAAGGATCACGCTTGTGGCGGGCCAGACAGGGACTCGACCCCGGGTTCAGAGATCGCGAGTGTGGCGAGGCCGATCACGAAGGGTATGCAGGCAAGCGCCAGTGCCGCCTCGCCGTATCCGCCCAACCACGAAGTGACCAGCGCCAAGGTCACAGGCCCGATTGCTGACGCGGCCACCCCGATCAGCGTTGACACGCCCTGGATCGCACCGATGTGGATGGCTCCGTACCAGCGAGGAAGCAACGTCGCCACCAACGGCCGCTGCGCACCGGCCGACGCACCCAGCATGACGGCGTAGACAACCACTTGCCATCCCGGCTGGATGAAGGAGATCAACAGCAGGCTGCACACCAAGATGGCCATCGACATCGCCACCAGGAACCGTGCTTGTACACGATCCGCCAGCGCACCAACCACAAGCCCGGCCACGATCGCTCCCGCCACCTGGGGGAGGAACATCGTTGCCGCTTCGGTCGCGGTGAACCCTTCCTCACCCAGGATTGAGATCTGATGGAAGTTCAGAGCCGTGACGAGCATGGCCGTGACCGCAACCGCCAGGTTCAACAGCCAGAATCGCACTTCGCCGAGTGCTTCCCGCCTCGAACGGGACAAGGCACTACGGATACGGGCCGCAGCGACAGAGGGAGCGGCGCCCCCATCGGGATACTGCCCTACGTCCGCTGGTCGATCGACGATGCCGAACCGTGCGATTGGTATCACAACAAGCCATACGGCCGCGGCCGCGATCAACCAGGCCGTCCTCCAGTCGTAGGCCTCGATTGCCAGGCCCAGGAATATGGGTGTCAACGCCATCAGAGCGCTCACGGCGGTGAACGACACCCCGAAGACGGCGCCCCGTCGGCGTTCGAACCAGTGGGTGATCGAGACGACACTCACCAGACCGAGCGATCCCTGTCCGAGCCACCGGATGAGCGTGAATCCGATGGCCAGGGTCACGAACCCTCTGACGCCGCTCATCGCGACCAGGCCGATGCCAAACGCGAGGCCGATCCATGTCATACCTCGCCGCGAACCAACCCGATCGATCCAACGACCGACCGGCAGCAGGGCCGCCGCGCCCACCAGTGTTCCGATGAGGTAGGCCATCGAGACCTGCGAGCGCGTGAGATTGAGATCGGCAATCATCGGGTCGACGAAGACGGACACCCCGATGGTCTGTCCGGGGCCGGTCATTGCGCCGGTGATTGTGGCCAGCACGGCGATCCGCCAGCCGATGAAGTGGCGCACTCCTGGATCGGGGTCGGTCGAGGTGCTCAATCGATGCATCGTGGACTCACGCGCGGCCCGGACTCACAGCGTGGACCGTTGCCACACGAAACGATCGGAGTCCGCTCCACGATGCCCTTTCGTCGGTCTTTGCCGGACGTGCCTCATCCCGATGGTGAGAATCCCTATTGTCACGGTCCTTCTGCCGATCGCGGCCGACTCCGTTGCCGCTCCTCGCTCGGCTGCACGGGCCAGCGACCTTGAGCGCCGCCCCGCCGCCGTCACAGAAGACCGACTGAGGCGCGGACAGATCCTTGGGGACGGGCCGACGCCACCCGGTCAAGAATTGAGGGCGGCGACGAGCTTCTTCGTCGAGAGCATGCCGTAGTCGAAAAGGAACTCGCTCCCGTCGTTCATCGTAATGAGCGCACGCTTCATCATGCCCTTCTTCGTCGCCACCGCTGACGCGATCTCGGCTCGCGGGAGAACGACTTCGAACTCGGTATCGGTGTCGTGGATGTACGCGACATGACCGCCCGACGCGGCAAATGCGCCCAGGGACCCGGCGATCCCTTTGATGATCTCCTTGTTCGAAGAGTCATAGAGGGTTGTGAACCGAACCTCGTCATCTCCGACTTTGAGCTTCCCGGTCAGCCGACCCCCATCCGCTGGCAGGTAGTTGATCGTCCACTCATTTGCCATGCCGCCTCCCAGCGTTGCTCGGGTGAAGCCTACCTATCGGTCCGCCGGCAATCTGGTCGCAACCGACCTGTCTGTTCCTGAACGAGACGGAGTTCGACGACTGTCTCGGCGGCCTCACCACGAGGAGCTGCCAAGACGAGATTATGAGTGCCCGCACCTCTGATGCAGCGGCGACGTCTACCTAGGATGGATTATTCTCACATCCCAGCGGCAATCAAGACTCCGGGTGTTGTCGGTGGCTGATCGTCTCGGCGCTCTCGCCGTCCCGCTAGATGGTCTGCTCGTTGATCTGCCCGCGAACCGGGTTGTTGTAGCCGAACGGGCGGCGATCGAGATTCGTCGCGAGGGAGTTGGCCACAAGCTCGAGCGGTACTTTGGCCAGGATGGGGCTCAAGAGCTCGGGTAGCCGCTCGGAAGACTCCAGACGACGGCTGCCTCGACACCGAGGTCGGCTCCCTCAGGAAGAACGGGTGCCAACGGCGCACCGAGCCCGACGGCTGCACGTGCCGTCGGCTGCAACCGATCCGCGGTGACGCCACCGGCTGCAATCAAGACGCTGGGAAGGTCCAGCCCGGCGAGAAGGTGCTGCTCGTGCGACCACTCCTCGAGCTCCCGGACGACCCGAGTCATGACCGCGACCGTTTCCGGACGCGCCACGAGACGGAAGGGTTGATCGGCGAAGCTCTCGACCGACACACCACCGACCCAGCCTCGTTCCAGCGCCGACAGATCCGTTGCTGCCTTCTCAAGTACACCTTTCAGTCCGGGTGAACCTGGTAGCCGGGAAAAGCGGGAAGGTGAATGACGCCGATGGTCGGCTTGGAGCGCGTGAAGAGCCGTCTGAGGTTGCCCACTCAGGCACCTCCTCCAGTTGGTACTCGCCGGCCCGCGTCTCTGGGACAACTGATAGGCTGATTGTGGAGGGTAGATGACCGAACTCGAGCGGCAGAGGGATTCAAACGACACGGCGAACGGCGAGTTTCGCGTGCGCCGCGTCGCAGGTCGGCCGCGAGATCGATGGGGCGTGGACATCGGTGAGCATGGGGCACGGCGGCAGAGCAGAAGCGTCCCGGCCACGTCCTCTTGTGCTGAGATTCGCGGAGCCAAGTATGCAGTCCGCCACGCGGAGAAGGAGCAACTCCTCCGGGACAGGGTCATTGGCCATACCGTCGTAGGTTGCGCGGCGACTGCCGTGTTTGTAGCGGTGTTGCCGCTCGTAGACAGCCTGGGAACATTCGCGGTCGTGATGATCGCCCTCTTCGTAGGGCTCAAGTCCTTCACATCCGCCGTGAGTGTCAGACTGGGCGAGGCGTGGGGCTGGAATCGTGACACCGGCGCACCACCGCCTCTCACGTGGTCTGATCGCGCGGTGCTTGCTGGGGCCGAGTGGTTCCGCCAAAGATCCAGAGCCGCCGCCTCCACCCCACCGCCCGGAGCAATCCGAGTGTTGCCTCCGGGATCACCCGACTAGCCCCCGAGAGCCGGGTCCCGCCCAAACCGAGCTCTCAGGGCGGACAACTACACCTTCGATCGAGTGTCACGCGCCATACCCGTGTATTGAGTAAGCACAAGCTCTGCCCAATCTCGATTGACGGTGCCGAGCACCGAGACGTTCGAGTTCATCAGGGAGTCCAGGGTGGCGCGGCTCGATGCCAAATGGCCCGAAATGAAGATCGGTGTCGCCGACGAGGACCAGGTCGGCGTCAAAGCTGAGGAGTGTGTCTGCCAGGTCGACGAACGCGTCAGATTCATCCCAGCCGTTGGGCACGGATATGAGGTTGATCCGGTTGAGGCCAGAATCGCTGTGGCCTGCACGAGGTCATGGAGGCCAGCTGGACGACCACCTTGCGCCCGCTCGTATCCACACATGTGGACGGTGGGTTCGTGGTGCGAAAGAGCCGCTACGTGATGTCTGTGTAGGCCGCGGCGCAAGCAGCCTGACCATCCGGATGCTCCAGGTACCGCGCAAACAGGTCGTCGAAGAGTGCATCGGCGTCCTCGGCGTTCCTTGCACTCAACTCCTCGCTCACCTCAATGTTGCGATCCGTCAACTCCGGCTGGCCGTCGGCACCAAGACCGTCGCCCTCCGTCTCCTAGTAGGCGTCGACAAAGTCAATCAACCCGAGATCCTCTGCGACCTCATCGACTATGGCGGTGTTCTCCAGGCACCAGGCTTCCTCGTCCGACGAAAGCGATTCGCCGCCTCCGCAGGCCGTGCCCAGGAGGATCAAGGCCACCCAGCCAATCATGTATCTCCGCATGGAGTTAACCCTACGTGGCATCGGCCGTCCGCGCGACCCGCATGTCGTCTCTCATGGGGGCGGCTCGGACTGCCGGCCATGGATGGCTTGGCCGCCTCGGGTAGCCTTGACGGGGTTGCACCCCAGCCGTATCGTCGCGTGCGATGCCCAGCCCTCTCGGAGTACGTTTCGTCATCCTCGTTCTATGCGTCTCGCTGCTGATCGCCGCCTGTGTTGCTCCCCCCGATCCCGAGTTGGGGGAAGACATCGGCAACGTATTCGATGAGTTGGAGATCGGTGGCGGCTAGTCCTGCCACGCGGCTCGCGCGCTTGCCGCTCAGGTTCTGGCTGCCGCACCACCCACGTCACGCACTCATGAACGGGCCTTGTCGGGATTGTCGGTCGCGGCAGATCTCCGATCGTGGGCTGGTGAGTGACGTCCGCGATGGTGGCTACGCGATCAGCAAGGTGGCGTTATGAGTCAGGATCTTGTTGCTTCTGTTCTTCGGCCAGGAACTTCTGATACTTCCGCTGCTCGAGCCCGCTGTCGTCGAGCAGATATGCCAGCACATGGAATGCCAGGCCAATACCCCATGGAATCGTGACCCAATAGGCCCACTGAACACCGCCACCGCCGACAATGTCAATGAACCACAAGAAGACGTTAACGATGACGAAGGCCCCGACATGCCACATCAAGCCGGTGAAATCCTTGGCACGTCTTCGTGCCCTGGCCTCGGGAGTGCTCTCGTCTTGCTGAGCCATATCTGCCTCCTCTGGAGTTCACCATAACTCTCGCAGCCGGTGGCAGACGACGCCAATGACTTGTGCTCCTCCGGAGCATCCGCCGGACTGCGACTGATCCCGCCGTCTGCCGCACCGCGTGTGGCGCTAGAGCACAGGTGTTGAGCGCTCGCCTACCTCGAGTCGCTCATCCAACGGGAGGATGGAATCATGATCTCGGTCGTTGAATGCGGCGCTATGACTCGCAGCGCCGCTCATCAGGCCAGGCGCTCGAGGATTCCCCTGAGATAGCGGGCTTGTCCGGCGTGCTGGAGATTGTCGCTGATCACACTGATCAGACGCACGCCGACCGACACCGGCGGGTCGTAGGAACGGTCGATGATGCGGTCGAACTCCGACGCGTCAACACTCGCGAGATAGCTCACGGTGCGTTGCGTCACGGCGGCGTTGTAGGCGACCAGGGCTGCCGCCGACAATGGAATAACCGCAGCCACATCGTCGGGTGTGTCACCAAATCCCGTCGCCAGTAGGTCCC